>JAXDJL010000169.1:0-4535 GCA_034665685.1 Actinomycetota bacterium
CGCGGGCCAGCGTTATGACCTGCTGCTGGTACTCCTCGGGCGAGCCCAGACCGTAGATGCACGACACGCTGGCGACGATCAGGACGTCCTTGCGTTGGAGGAGGGCGCTGGTCGCCGCGTGCCTCAACCGCTCGATCTCGTCGTTGATCGACGAGTCCTTCTCGATGTAGGTGTCAGACGACGGGATGTAGGCCTCGGGCTGGTAGTAGTCGTAGTAGGAGACGAAGTACTCGACCGCGTTGTGCGGGAAGAAACTCTTGAACTCGTTGCAGAGCTGTGCGGCCAGCGACTTGTTCGGGGCGATCACGAGCGTTGGCTTCTGGATCTTCTCGAGCGCCCAGGCCATGGTCGCCGTCTTGCCGGTCCCCGTCGCCCCAAGAAGGGTCGTGAAGCGCTCCCCCGCCTGGACGCGTTCGGCTATCCCGGCGATGGCATCGGGCTGATCTCCGGCAGGCGCGAAGTCTGAGACGACCTTGAAGGGGGGCACTGATCCAGTTTAGCGACGCCCTAGGACAAGAAAACTCAGCGTCCGCCGAGGGCCTCTATCAGACTGGGTAGCTCAGATAGAGACGCAACCCGGGGACCGGTCGCGTCCGGATAGCGGTTCCACCTGTCGAGGAGGACGCTTCGGATCCCCACGCTCTCGGCCGGCTCCACGTCCATCGAAGGAGAGTCCCCGACATGCACGGCCTCGGTCGCCTGGACCCCCGCGACCTGGAGAGCGCGTTCGTAGATCCCCGGATCCGGCTTCTCGATCCCCTCGAGGCCCGAGATGATCGCGATCTCGAAGAGATGTCCAACCTCCAACTCGACGAGCATCTCCTCGAGCCACGCCTCGAAGTTCGAGATGAGACCGAGACGGTGGGTCTTTCCCAGCTTGTCGAGGGTTGGCAGCACGTCGTCGTAGAGCCGGTACGAGCTCGCGCTGGAGAACACGGCGTACATCTCCCGCACCAGGCTCTCATCGTGGATCCCGAACTCGGCCAACAGCCTGCGGTACAGGTGGCTCCAGAACTTGAGCGAATCCTCGGCCGAGAGAGACGGTTCGCGGACGCCACTCTCTTCGGCAAGCTCGACCAGATGCGGCGCCAGTCGCTGCTGCACCGCCGCTACCTCTTCAGGTTCGATGCGAAGCGCGCGCCGTCCGCATACCTCGGCGAAGAGTTCCGGGAAGGAAGGGTGTGGATGCAGGATCGTCTCGCCCGCATCGAAGAAGACGACTTCGATCATCCATCTCGTCTCTGCTTGAGCTCCGCCCATACCCGGTCGGCCTCGCGAGTAAGGGCCTCTTCCGTCCCATCGTTGCGAACGACGATGTCGGCGCGCTTGACCAGTTCCTCCTCGGATGTCTGGGCCATGATGCGCGCCGTGATGTCCTCGTCCGACATTGCTCGGGAGCTTTGGAGCCGGCGCCGCCGGTCCTTCTCGGGAGCGGTGACAACTATCAGCGCGTCCAGGCCCTTGTCGAGTCCCAATTCGACGATGAGTGCTGCGTCGAGGATGACGATCTCGTCCGTTCCGCTCAGGGCCTCAAGTGTGTCGGCGATGCCACGCGTGATGACCGGATGGACGATCGCATTGAGGGCCGCGAGCTTCGTGGGATCGTTGAACACGATGGCGGCAAGCCTTTTGCGATCGATGTCGAGGCTGGCGGCGGCGAGGATCTCATCCCCGAACTGATCGACGGTCGAGTGCCAGGCAGGCTCTCCCGGGTCGAGGGCGCTGCGCCCCAGCTGGTCCGCGTCGATGACCTCTGCGCCGCGTTCCGATAGGAACCGCGCGAAAGTCGACTTGCCGCTACCGATGCCGCCGGTAAGTCCCGCTACCAGCATCCGATGTGGGTTCTTTACTGCCCGCGTCGCTTGAGGTCTTTGACTATGGACTCGATGGAATCGTCGTCGGCGGAGTCGTCATCGGAGTCCTCCTCGGCCACTGCCTCGGTTCCCTCGGGAGCGGCTTCATCGAGCCCGGCCGGAGAGATCCCTGCCTGAGCCTCTACCGCGCCAACGGCTTCGTCCGCAGCCTCTTCGGGAACTGCCTCGACCGCTTCGGGTGCCAGCGCGGACGTGGGGGCCGCGTACCCCGCGGCGGCGACCTCTTCGTCTGCGCTGCCCTCCTCCGCTGCTACCGGCTCGGCATCGGCCGCGATGGCAGCCTCTGCTTCGGGAGCCGCGGCCTCGAGCTCCGCGGCCTCGTCGGCCTCGAGCTCGATGCCCGTGTCGGCGGCGGCCGGAGCGGATTCCTCGGCCTCGGACCCAGCCGACGTGGGCAGGGGCTCACCGGGAACGCCGGTCGTCGCCTCGAGCTCGCTGCTCGCGATGGCCTGCTTGCGCGACAGGCTGATGCGGCGCCTGTCCAGATCGATGTCGATGATCTTCACGGGGGTGCGGTCGTGCACATTGACTTCGTCCTCAGCGCGCTCGACGTGATGCTCGGCCAGCTCGGAGATGTGCACGAGGCCCTCGATCGCGTCGTCCACCTCGACGAAGGCGCCGAAGGGAACCAGCTTCGTGACGCGGCCCTCGATCACGTCGCCCACCGAATGCTGGCGAGCGAATTGGCGCCAGGGATCTTCCTGCGTGGCCTTCAGAGAGAGCGAAACGCGCTCGCGCTCGAGATCGACGTCCAGAACCTCGACATCCACCTCTTGCCCGACCTCGACGACCTCGCCCGGATGATCGACGTGCTTCCAGGAAAGCTCGGAGACGTGAACGAGACCATCCACACCACCGAGGTCGACGAAGGCGCCGAAGTTGACGATGGAGGAGACGACTCCCTTGCGCACCTCTCCCTTGCTGAGCGAGGTGAGGAAGTCCTGGCGCTGCTCTGCCTGCGACTCCTCGAGAAACTTGCGACGGGAGAGAACGACGTTGTTGCGGTTCTTGTCGAGCTCGATGATGCGGCACTCGAGCTCCTTGCCGACGTACGGCTGGAGGTCTCTGACGCGGCGCATCTCGACGAGCGAGGCCGGAAGGAAACCACGGAGACCTATGTCCACGATGAGGCCACCCTTGACGACCTCGATCACGGTTCCCGTAACGGTGCCCTCGGCCTTCTTGATCTCTTCGATCTTTCCCCAGGCGCGCTCGTACTGCGCTCGCTTCTTGGAAAGGATGAGCCGGCCGTCCTTGTCCTCCTTCTGGAGAACCAGGGTCTCGAGCTCGTCACCGATGCTGACTATCTCGGACGGGTCGACGTCGTTGCGGATCGACAGCTCGCGGGCCGGGATGACTCCCTCGGACTTGTAGCCGATATCCAGGAGCACCTCGTCCTTGTCGATCTTGACGACCGTCCCGGTCATCAGGTCCCCGTCGTTGAACGGCTTGATCGTGGCGTCGATCGCCGCCAGGAGCTCTTCCATGGAATCGCCGATGTCGTTCTCGACGATGGAGCCACCGGCGAAGGTCTCACCGGAGGTCGAGGGGGCCGTGCGGGTGATGGTGCCTCCGTGCCCATCGGGCAGGGTTTGCTCTTCCGAGGCTTGAACAGCCCCGCCTTGCTCGTCACTCATCTAGTTGGGTTCCTCCTCACAAAGAATTACCCCCTCCAAGGGGGCCCCAGGAGTATAGAGGGCAAGCTCACAAGGCGCACCCCCTGAGGGGAACCACCCCCAAAGTCAAACCCGGTGCCCCTAAAAACGAAAAGCGGTCGCTACGAGGTGCCCCCCACCAACTCATCGCGTTCTGACACCTTGTAGGTGGTCAAACTCGATGAGTTGCTCGAAGCCGGGCCTCGTAGCTACCGCTTTTCGCCTTTTGAGCACCGGCCTTGGGCCGGACGCGAAGAGGCCGCCCCGAAGGGCGGCCTCTTTAGATCCTTAGATGCAGGTTTTACGGAGCGTCGTAAACCTGAGCGTTACCGCGAGCCAGAGCGGTCTGGTCCTCGTCGTCCGGGAAGTCGTCGTCGCAGGTCGGAGTCGTCAACTGGGTAACTGTAACTGCGTCGTCTTCGGCGGCAGCACCCTGCCCGTTGTCGACCACAAACACCTGGAAGGCCCCACCCGTGTTGTCCCACACGCCGGATATCTCGGCCATGCTTCCGTCGACCACGAGGCACTTCACGGTGCCATGGTTCACGACTTGGCTCTGGCCGGTGCCGCCGGTGCGGTCTATGTAGGTGACGTTGCCGCGAGCGGCGTCATCGGTGCCCGTGTTCTGAGCCGTGAACGCGATCGTGTTGCCGGCCGACTGGTTGTCCACCAGAGTCTGACCGCCACCGGTGGCCCGGTCGACCTTGGCGCCTGCCTGGGCGATCATTGATAGTCCTAGAGCTGCTACTGCGAGGCTTGCTACTCCTACGAGTACTCGAGTGCGCATCTGCCCTCCTAGAGTCGCTATTTTCGCCGCCTGACCGGCGGCCGATGAAGGGGGTTTCTACGTTCGCGCGGTCGGTTCCTTCAAACACGACGCAAACAAATTGAAAATCCTGTGCGAAATGGAACGACTTGGGGAGTCCGTCCTGATTTCTGCTGGCCGATGCCCGCGGCCCCCGACATACTGGGCGCATGAAAAGGGCCCGGGCCGCTGCAATCCTTT
>JAXDJL010000170.1:0-4054 GCA_034665685.1 Actinomycetota bacterium
GCCCGCGAGGAGAACGCTCGGATCGCCGACGAGATGCGCCAGCAGGTAGCCGGTGCCGCCGAAGACACCCTCCGTTCGGCGCGAGAGGTGATCGAGGTAGCGCGCGAGGCGGCCGGCGACAGCGTGCGTGCACAAGCAGAACAGGGCGTCCAATCGATCTCTCGCGCCTCGCGTGAAGCCGTCGCGGCTGCAGACGCTGCGGTGCAGCAAGCGCGCGAGGTCGCCGATGGCGTCGTTCAGGATGCCCGCCAGTTCGCGTCCGAGGCGGCGCGTGCTCAAGCGGCCGAGCAGGTGCAGAAGGCCCTGCAGCCGTTGCGCCAGGATCTTGCGTCGGCACAAGAGGAGTTGAGGTCCGCTGCGGATACTGTGCGAGCCGAGACGATCTCCTCGATCGAAGAAGCGGTCGGCCAAGCGAAGATCGATGCGGAGTATGCCGCGCGTCAAGCGCTCGATGCGGCCGAACAAGCCGCTGCAAACGCCAAGCTCGGGACCGTCGCGATGGATGCTCAAGAGGCAGCCGCACGCGCTGCAGAGGAAGCGGCAGCACATGCGGGCGATGCGGCCGAAGCCATGACCCAAGAGGCAGCCGCTCGCAAGGCTCAGGAACTATCGGCGGCCGCAGCAGCCGAAGCAGCAGCAGCCAGCCGGGCCGTCGCAGCGGCCGCCTACGAGGCCCAGCAGAGATCCATCGCCGAGGCACGGACCCATGCGGAGGATCAGCTTTCGATCCGCTCCGCCCTCGATGAAGCCACCCGGTCCACCCAGGACGCGGCCTACGCGGCAAGACAGGCGATCTGGGAGGTCGCGGAGATGGTCGCTCAGCAGAGCCTCGAGCAGAAGGCCATCCTCGACAACCAGATAGCTACGATCAAAGCGGCACAGGACGCCTCTAAGGCGGCACAAGGATCCGCTCGAGCCGCTCAGGCCTCATCGGTCGCGGCGCAGAAGGACTCCTCCAAGGCGGCGCGCATGACTTCCCAGGTGATCCAGATCCTTGGGCCGGTCGCGGACGAGTCTCCGAATACGGGCCGGCGTTCGGCCTACGACACCGAGACCTCAGCGTGGGACGAGCTCGTGGACACCGATCAAGAGGCGGTCGACGACGAGGACGATCCCTTCTGGAACGTCCCCGAGCGCTCGGGCGACGGCACGCTCCTCGAGGATTACGACGAGGACGACGACACGGTCCGCGAGAAGTTCTGGAAGAGGCTCCGCCCCCGCCACAGCATCAAGTAGGAGCCCGGCCCCCCGGGAAACTATGATGCTCGCGGGCCCCCGCCTGAGGGCGGCCCAGGCCGCAGGGAGCCGGCTGCCTCGCGTCGAAACCTAGGAATACCAGGCAAGCGAGGGCGTTTCACTAAAGTGAAGGCAATTAAATACATCTAGGAGGCCCCGTGTCAGATATCCGATCCGTCGGCGAGGAAGACTTCAACGAAGCCGTTCTTGCGTCGGACACCCCAGTCATCGTGGACTTCTGGGCGGAGTGGTGCGGGCCGTGTCGACTGGTCCATCCCGAGCTCGAGAAGATCCGCGAGGAGTACCACGGCAAGATCGACGTCGTGAAGCTCAACATCGACGACGCCCCCAACGTGGCGGCTCGTTACGGCGTCATGAGCATCCCAACGATCGCTCTGTTCGTAGACGGCGACGTCAAGGCCCAGGTCATCGGCGCCCGCCCCAAGGACGCGATCGTGGAGGGCCTCGGCCTCAGCAGCTAAACCCATCTCGGTGGGCCTGACCCACCACCTTGACCCACCAACTAGCGACACCTTCGGACCCCTCCCGGGGTCCGTTTTGGCAGGATTCGTCCTTCGCGCGCAGAAACCGCATAGGTAGTCGACAAAAGGGGAGACTCCGATGCGGACATCCAAACGATTCATATTCTTGGCGATAGCCGGCCTTCTCGCCGGTGCCGTTTCCTTGCCGGCCCAGGCGACGCATGACGAGGATGACCATTCGGACAATGCTCGGATGCTCGTTCGAAAGCAGATCAAGATCGGTGAGGACACCTTCGCTCAAGGAACGGACCTCGCTTTCCAAAAGGATCTGATCATCGCCGGCAGCTTCCAGGGCACCTCCTTCTTCAAGCGCCTGCCAAAGGCTCCCTACATCAAGCAGCTGGGCTTCCATAACTGCCCTAGCTCGCAAGGAGACGTTTCCGTGTGGGGTCACTACGTCTACGTGTCGGTAGACTCGCCGAGCTCCAACAACTTCGAGAGCGTTACGTGCAACAACACCGATGAGTCGTTGGGTAAAGAAGGGATCCGGATCATCGACATATCGGATCTACAGCAACCGCGCCAGGTGAAGTTCATCGAAACGGACTGTGGGTCCCACACCCACGTTCTTCTTCCTCACGGCGACAAGATGTACATGTACATCAACTCGTATCCCCTGTCTCCGACCGCCCAGGGCCCAACGTGCAATGAGGCGTCGCATCGGAAGTTCTCAATCATCGAGTTCCCCAAGAACGACCCCACGAAGGCAAAGGTGATCGCCACGCCTGCCGTCCCTCAGCCTTCGATCGGATGCCACGACACGACGGTCTTTCCATCACGCAACATCGCCGTAGCCGCTTGCCTCGAGAACACGAACGTCCTCGACATCTCTGATCCAGCGGACCCGAAGGTTCTTTCGACCATCGTCAACCAGGACATCCAATTCCACCACTCGTCGTCGTTCACATGGGATGGGAAGTACATCATCATCAGCGACGAGTACGGCGGCGCCGAGGGAGGCGGAGGCTGCGCAGCCGACGAGAATTCCACGGTGGGCGCCATGTGGTTCTACAACATCACCGATCCCGAAAATCCTTCACTCGAGGGTCATTACAGCCTCCCGCGCATCCCCACGGCAGACACGCCGGAGGAGGCTGTGCGCCTCCGTTGCACGACGCACCTCTACAACATCCTGCCAACGAAGGACAAGAAGCGGTACGTCGCCGTGTCCTCTTACTACTCCGGCGGAATGTCCGCGGTTGACTTCAGCGACCCTGCCGATCCCAAAGAGCTCGGCTATTACGTGAACACGCCGGAGGGCGAGAACCCCGACTCGTGGGCGGCGTACTGGTACAACAACCGGATCTACTCGAACGACTTCGAGACGGCGGCGGGACTGCGGGTCTTTAAGATCAAAGGTGGTTTCGGAAAGCGAAAAGTCCTCAACTTCGGTCCGCGAATGAACCCACAGGTACAGATCCCGGGAGACTTGTTCAACGCCTACAAAGGCTAAGATGCCCGCTGCGTAGGGGCCCATAGCTCAGCCCGGTTAGAGCGCACCCCTGATAAGGGTGAGGCCGATGGTTCAAGTCCATCTGGGCCCACAAACGCGTCCTCGGCCTCTCCTTAGAGCGGGTGGGTGGGTTGATCCGGGTGAGGCCGATGGTTCAAGTCCATCTGGGCCCACAAACGCGGCCCCGGCCTCTCCTTAGAGCCGGGTGGCCCTCAGGAAGCCTTGCAGGCGGTTGGGGTGATACAGCTCTTGCATCGGGTGGGGGCGATGCAACAAGGTCGCTCGGACGGCTTGAGCCACCGATAGGGACTGCGTGAACCCACCGGTGTTGTGGCCTCCGGTGACGATGCAGCGACCGCCGTCGTCGGTCTCCTGAACCTCGAAGAGTCCGAGCCCGGAGGCGGTCCAGGGCCTAATGCATAGACGCCGGCTTGCCAGCAGCGACCCGTCCTCGACCGCTGCTTCGTAACCCTTGGGGAAGAGAAACCGGGCAGTGTCCTCGGTTGCCTCGTACAACAAGTCGAGTTGTTCCGCATCGATACTGGACGGATCCAAACCGGTGTACCCGTAGCCGGACCCGATCACCAAGACACTCCGTTCTCGCTCGTCGGTGGTCACCGTGATGTTCGCGTCCTCCGCCGGATGGCCCTTACGTGCGCTCTTGATCGAATGAGTCATCTGCGGGCTGAGATTCGGGATGGTGATCCACACCCCGAGAACCCCCTGGAGCTTGTCCTCCGAGGCGGTTCCGTGCAGAAGGTCTCCGCCGTACACACCGGGCGAGATGACGTAATTGCTTGCTCTCCACGACTTCTCTCGGGTT
>JAXDJL010000171.1:0-6357 GCA_034665685.1 Actinomycetota bacterium
GGGGAGCCACGGGACCGACGGGGGCCCAGGGCGCCACCGGTCCCGCCGGCCCCCAAGGCGCGCAGGGCCCGGTGGGACCGCAAGGCGCCACCGGCCCGCAGGGGACGACCGGATCGCAGGGCAACACCGGCCAGCAGGGACCTTCGGGGGTCGTGTCCATGGCCTCTTCGAGCGGGACGGCCGATGGTGCGTGGCAAACCGGAACCCTGTCCTTCATCGGCCCTCCCGTTCAGGTCACGGTGGGCAGCAACCAAAAGGTCCTCGTGGAGGGCCACGCCGCGCTCGGTTCCACCGCCGGCGCACAAGGTTTGAACCTATATCTGTGTTACCAGCCGACCTCCGGCGGAGGTCTCACAACAGAGGGGCTTGGTCTCCTGGACCTGCGTAGTCCCGACACCCCAGTGGATCAACGGGCAGAGCAAGGTCTTGCTGCAGTCCTAGCCCCGACGGCGGGAACCTACAACGTCGGTCTGTGCGGTCAGGCGAACGCGAGCTGGAACAGCAACGGGAACGCCTACAACGTCGCTCAAGTGGCCACGGTTCCCTAGCTCTCGCGGCTCCGGCCTCGCTTCCTAGGGGGAGGGGCGAGATATCCTGGGGTGGATCCCACGAGCGTGGCCGCCCTCGGCGCGCCGCGACCAACCCAGGAGACAAAGCGTGAAGCTGCCGGAGGATCGCCTCAACGAGATGGAGGCGAGGTTCGAGGAGGTCGAGCAGAAGCTCGGCGACCCGAGTCTGGCCGCGCGCCCCGACGACCTGAAGAACCTCGGCAAGGAGCACTCTGAGCTGCGCCCCCTGGTGGAGTCGTGGCGGACCTACCGGCAGGCGGCGGACGACCTCCGCGAGGCGAAGGCGATGCTCTCGGGATCGAAGGGATCGGAGAGGTCGTATCTCGAGGAGGAGATGGCCGAGCAGCAGGCGACGATCGACCGGCTCGGCGCGGCGATCCTCGAGGCCCTCATCCCCAAGGACCCCAACGACGATCGCGACGTGATCATCGAGATCCGGGCGGGGGCGGGCGGAGACGAGGCGGGGCTGTTCGCGTCGGAGTTGCTGCGGATGTACCAGCGCTACGCAGAGGAGCACCGCTACAAGACCGAGATCCTGTCGTCGAGCATCACCGGTGTCGGTGGGGTGAAAGACGTGACGTTCGCGGTGAAGGGAAAGGGTGCCTTCTCGCGCCTCAAGTACGAGGCCGGCGTACATCGGGTCCAACGGGTTCCCACGACGGAGTCGAGCGGTCGCATCCATACCTCGGCCGCGGCGGTCGTCGTTCTGCCCGAAGCCGATGAGGTCGAGGTCGAGATCGACCCGAACGATCTGAAGATCGACGTGTACCGCTCGAGCGGCCCGGGAGGGCAGTCGGTGAACACGACGGACTCCGCGGTCAGGATCAAACACCTGCCCACCGGGGTAGAGGTCGCGTGTCAGGACGAGAAGTCCCAGTTGCAGAACAGAGAGAAGGGCATGCGGATCTTGCGCGCGAGACTCCTCCAGTTGAAACAGGACGAGCAGCAGCAGGCGCTCTCGGATGAACGACGTTCGCAGGTACGGAGCGCGGATCGGTCCGAGCGGATCCGTACCTACAACTACCCGGACAACCGCGTTACGGATCATCGAATCGGGTACACGGCACACCGTTTGGGAGAGATGCTCGAGGGGGATCTCGACGATCTCATCGACGCCCTGCTTGCCAACCAGCGAGCCGAACAGGTAGAGGCTTCCTGACCACTCTGGCGTTTCTGCTCGAGAGGGCGACCGAGAGTCTTCAGCGCGCGGGGATCGAGCCTGCGCGGCGAGAGGCTGAGTGGATCGTCGAAGCGGTGACCGGCATGGACCGCGCCGCGTTGACCACTGCGACCGGCCCCCTACCCATCGCCTGGCTGCAGCAGGTGGAGGACCTCGCTCGACGACGCGCGGCCGGTGAGCCTCTCCAATACCTGACCGGTGTGGCGGGCTTCAGGAACCTCGAACTCGCCGTCGGCCCCGGCGTCTTCATCCCTCGCCCCGAGACCGAAACGGTCGTCGACCTCGCCAAGGAACGTCTTCCCGATGGTGGGTCCGTCGTGGACCTGTGCACGGGCTCGGGCGCCATGGCTCTTGCGCTGGCTCAGGAACGGCCTGATGCGCGGGTTTACGCGACCGAGGCATCGAGTGTTGCGCTGGGATGGGCAACGCGCAATCGCGACGCGCTTGGGTTACCGGTCGTTCTATCCGAGGGTGATCTGCTCGCCGCACTCGACGATGAGCTCAAGGGATCGTTGGACGTGATCGTGTCCAACCCTCCGTACGTGGCCGACGACGAAAGCTCGGCTCTCTCGATAGAGATCGTGGACCACGAACCGCACGTTGCCCTGTTCTCGGGCGACGACGGGATGAACATCATCAGACGGATCGCCGAGGAAGCGAAGGAGTGGTTGCGACCCGGAGGGTGGTTGCTCATGGAACTGGGCGAGCATCAGAGGTCGCTGGTGTCGGCCTGTCTCGAGGAGAACGGTTGGGAGGACGTGGCGATCCACCTCGACCTCAACGAACGTCCCCGGATCGCCGAGGCAAGGAGACCACGATAGATCTCGCCGACGCGGCGAGCCGCTTGATGGCCGGCCGGGTGATCGCCATCCCGACCGACACGCTCTATGGGCTTGCCGCGCTCCCGCGCCCCGGAGGCGTCGACGCGATATTCGAGTTGAAGACGCGGCCGCGCTCGAGGCTGCTTCCGATCCTCGGCGCGTCGATGGAGGATCTCGAAACCGTGGTGACCTTCGGGCCCGACTCCCTGAAGCTGGCTCGGGCCTTTTGGCCGGGGGCGCTGACGATCGTTCTCCCTCGCGCTCCTGGTTTCGATCAAGACCTCGGAGGTGGGACGAGCTCGACCGTTGGCGTTCGAGTGCCGCGCTTGGACCTCACGCGCGAGCTTCTGAAGTTAACGGGCCCCCTCGCGGTAACGAGTGCCAACCCCTCCGACGAACCGCCGGCCACGACGGCCGCGGAGGTCACTCGCTATTTCGGTTCAGGTTTTCCGGTGCTGGATGGTGGACCGGCCGCGGGGGAGCCGTCCACTACGGTCGCCATCGAAGGTGGCCTCAAGGTGCTCCGCGCCGGTGCGATCGGTGAAGAGGAGCTGCGTCAGAGCTTGATGCCGTAGAGATCCTCGTACTTCGAGCGCAGGTAGTTCACGAACGGCGTTGCGGTGGGCGGCTCTCCGAGGATCTTCGTCATCAGCTCTTTCGCCGGGTAGAGATATCCCTGGGAGTAGAAGTTGTCCTGCAACCATCCGAGAACCCGAGACGTGTCCCCCTCGCGCAGCTCGTCGTTAAGGTTTCCCAGATCCTTTTTCGCACGATCGAACAGAGCGGCCGCGTACAGAGTCCCGAGTGAGTAAGTGGGGAAGTAGCCGAAGGCTCCGATACTCCAGTGCATGTCTTGCAAAACACCGTCGGCGTCGCTCGGAGGGGTGATGCCCACCCATTTCTCGGTGGCCTCGTTCCACGCTCCCGGAAGGTCTTTCACCTCGAGCTCGTCGCGGAACATGGCGACCTCGAGCTCGAACCGAAGCGCAACGTGAAGGTTGTAGGTGAGCTCGTCGGCCGCCACGCGGATGAGCGAGCGCGACGGGTGATTGACCGCGCGGTAGAACTCCTCGGTACCAACACCGCGAAGCTGTTCGGGGAACCGCTCCGCGAGATGGGCCAGGATGAACTCGGAGAACGGGCGGCTGCGTCCCACCTGGTTCTCCCACAATCGCGACTGAGACTCGTGCATCCCGAGAGAGGGAACCTGACCGACCGGAAGCCGGCGGAACTCGTCGGGTATGCCCTGCTCGTAGAGAGCGTGTCCGGTCTCGTGCATGCCGGAGTAGATCGACATCATGATTGCCGTCTCTTCCGACCTGATCGTTTGCCGGACGTCCCCCTGCGACACCTCTGAGGTGAACGGGTGAGGTGAGGTATCGAGACGTCCACCCTCGAAGTCGAAGCCGACCCGCCCGACGAGCCATGCGGAGAACTCCTCCTGCGTGGGTCTGTCATAGGAGAGGCTCAGCAACGCCGGTCGCTCGCCGGCCGCGTCGATGATCGGTTGGACGATCGGCCGGAGCTTGGCTTCGAGCTCGCCGAACATCACCTCGACCTCGCTCGTCAGCATCCCGGGCTCGAAATCATCCAGCAGTGCGTCGTAGCGCTCTTCCGTCCATCCGATGGTGTCGGCTTGCTGTTTCTTCAGCTCGATCATCCGTTCGAGGAAGGGCTGCAGTTGCGAGAAGTCGTTCTGCGGCCGCGCCTGGGTCCAGGCCTGGTAAGCCTGCGCCTCCAGCTCAGCGAGCTCTCGCACCAGTTTCTCGGGGAGCTTCGTCGCCTTGTCGAAATCGCGCCGCAGGACCCTCACGCTTGCGCCTTGCAGAGGAGTCAGCGAGTCGTCATGTTCCAGCTCCAAGAGGATCTCGCCGATCGCCGGGTTCTTGAGCCTGTCGTGAGCGATAGCACTCATCGTTGCAAGGATCTTGGCGCGCGCCGGCCCCCCCTTGGGCGGCATGAACACCTCTTGGTCGTAGGAGGCCAGCTTGATGGCGGAGACGATGTCCTCCAGCTCGGAGACCCTTTCGACCAACTGCTCCCACGCTTTGTTCATGGAGGGAACATTAACAACCGGGCGATGACCTAACTTGGCCGGGTGCACATCCACTTCGTCTGCACCGGCAATCTCTGTCGGTCACCGATGGCCGAGGTCCTCCTGCGGGCCCGCGCGCAAGAGAAGGGTGCCCGGGTGACCGTCTCGTCGTCGGGTACGTGGGCGATCGAGGGAGAGCCGGCAACCCCCGGGGCCATCGAGGCGATGCGCACCCGGGGCATCGACCTCTCCGAGCACCGGTCTCGTCCCTTCGAGGACGCGGAAGGGAGAGTGGCCGACCTGATCGTCGCTATGACGAGCGTGCATCTGAGAGAGATCGCGGCGGCCCTCCCCGGGAGCTCCCAGAAGACACGCTTGTTGAAGGAGCTCACCCAGCTCGAGGCCGAGGAGAGCGGGACGGAGGCAGCCCGGCTGGATGGGCTCCTCGCTGCCGACCGCCCTCAATGGGTCAGAAGCCTCGACCTCGACGACCCCATGGGGCTTCCTTTTCAGGCGTATGAGGTGTGCGCGACCGAGCTGGAGAAGGGGATCGAGAGGCTCCTTCGTCTGCTCGGCTGAAAGTCCTTACCCGCCGACGACCCGACCCTTAGGATGACGCCGTGAGGATCGCTCTCGGCTCAGATCACGCCGGTTATGCCCTCAAGACCGCAGTGGCCAAGCATCTCGGTTCGGCGGGGCACGAAGTCATGGATCTGGGCACCGACTCGGAGGCTCCCGTCGACTACCCGGCCTATTGCGTCGCCGTCGGCCGAGCGGTCGTGAGCAAGGAGGCGGATCGCGGGATCGTCTTCGGCGGGAGCGGTCAGGGAGAGCAGATGGCGGCGAACAAGGTCCACGGCGTACGCGCTGCCCTCTGTACGACGGAGTTCCACGCGAGGCTGGCTCGGGGACACAACGACGCGAACGTGCTCGCTATGGGGGGCCGCATCGTGGCGGAGGAGTTTGCTCTGGCGATCGTTGACACGTTTCTGACGACTGAGTTCGAGGGTGGGCGGCACGCACGGCGCGTCGCTCAGATAACGACGATTGAGGAAGAGGAGTGTGCGAGATGAGCAACCCGGGATGGGCTGACTGGGCGGCAGTGGAAAAGATCGATCCCGAGGTTGCCGAGGCGATCCTCGCCGAGGTGCGGCGGGAGAACTCCAAGCTCGAGTTGATCGCCTCCGAGAATTTCTCTTCGCCGGCGGTCCTTGCGGCACTCGGCACCCCCCTCACCAACAAGTACGCGGAGGGTTATCCAGGCAAGCGCTACTACGGCGGATGCGAGTACGTCGACATCGTCGAGAACCTTGCCATCGAGCGAGCGAAGGCCCTCTTCGGCGCCGAGCACGTGAACGTCCAGCCGCACTCCGGCGCTTCCGCCAACGCCGCCGCATTCTTCGCCTTCCTCGACCCGGGCGACACCTTCATGGGCATGGAGCTCGCTCACGGAGGCCACCTGACGCACGGCTCTCACGTCAACTTCACCGGCAAGATGTTCAAGATCGTGTCGTACGGCGTTGACCAGGAAGACGAGCGCATCGATCTTGACGCGGTCCGCGCCATAGCGAAGCGAGAGCGGCCCAAGTTGATCGTTGCGGGCGCGACCGCTTACTCGCGCATTTGGGACTTCGAAGGCTTCCGTTCGATCGCCGACGAGGTGGGCGCGATCTTCGTGGTTGATGCCGCGCACTTCATCGGCCTCGTGGCCGGGGGAGCGCACCCGAACCCGGTGGAGCACGCCGACGTCGT
>JAXDJL010000172.1:0-3035 GCA_034665685.1 Actinomycetota bacterium
ATCCCCACGCCTGCCTCACGGGACAAGGGAACGCGTCGCCGTGGGCCAAGGGAAAGGTCTGCGCCGCCGACTTCATCCAGTACCAGGAGATGATCGACGGGATGCTCTTCCTCGAGGAGCAGTTCCCAGACTTCGCAGAGTTCTACACGTTGGACGAGGACTTCGCCTGCAACGGCAAGCCCGCATCGTCCCCGTCCGAAGCGTGCAAGGCCTTCAGGAGCGCCGGCATACCGCAGACGGTCACTCCCGCGGGGCCCGTCACGCGCGAACGCCTTTCCATGCACATGATGCGGGTGACCGACGAATCGGTCCCGAACAAAGGTAAGAAGTATTTCGTCTTCCCGTTGTCGATCCACGGCATCGAGCGCGCGGGGGCCGAGGGTGGAACCCGAGCCGCCGAGGACCTCATCACCTGGGGCGCTTGCGAAGCCGGCACGGCTCCCGACTTCGTCGATTGCGAGGACCCGGATAACTCGGCTCCTCACCCGCTCCTGGAGCCAACGCCCAAGAAATCGCTCAAGGCCGGCGAGGTCCTGAAGCGTTCGGTCATCTACTTCGTGTGGCCCAACCCCGACGGCTGGCACCGCGGCGATCGCGCTAACGGGACGAGCTTCTTCCAGCGTTACAACGGCAACGGCGTCGACGTGAACCGAGACTGGCCCGAGCAGGGGTGGACGTACCGTCCCTACACGCCGTGGTCCGAGCCCGAGTCGAAGTCCTACGGCAAGGTGCTGCAAGCGATCGGTCCCCGCGACGCGAAGGGGAACCCCGATTGGGACGGGGGCATCGACTTGCACGGGATGGTCGACGCGAAGGCGTTCTCCTTCACCCTTCTCGGGGGCACACAACGTCCCTATGACAAAGACCAGCGGATACTCCAGACTGCGAAGGGAGCGTGGGCCGACGCGGAGAAGCGTCTCGCCTACTCGCCCCTCATCAAGCCCAACACCGAACCGGAAACCGATCCGCGTCAGTACGGAGTCCAGTGGGGAACCATCTGGGACACCATCGATTACACAGTCACCGGAGCCATGGGGAACTGGATCGACTCGCCGATGGGTCTCAACGCCGACGGTCTCGACAACGAGATGTCGTTCTCTCACCTCTCGAACTGCGGCGTCGGATCCTGCTTCGACCCCGACATCGAGCAACTGCACATCGAGGGCAACAAGTCCCTCATTTACTCGATGATCCACTACACGTTGAAGGGTGAGGACACGACCTTCGAGACGAAGGGCCGCATCGCATACCTGCACAACCGCGGCTTCATCAAGGAGAAGTCCGATCCTCTCGGAGGAGACGACAAGTACGACGGTCTCAAGCCTCAGGCGGACATCAAGGGCATCCAACTCGATGCTTCGAACGACTACATCTACCCGTTCGACGTGAAGGGACCGCCGAAGTTCTACAACGGCGGCATCGAAGTGGTCCTGACGTGCACGAACCTGCAGGGCGTGGGCGCCTGTGGCGTCAACACCGCATACCTCGAGCACAAGGGGTCGGTCGAGCACCCCGGTGAGTCCAGCAAGGACTGGGAGGTAATCAACAGCTACAACAGCCCGGGGGCGGGTTACTTCCAGACGGGCCAGGCCCTGCACAGCAATTACCCCACGAAGGGCAGGTACCGGATCCGGATCGATGCAACGGACCCGAGCGCCGTGTTCAACGCCGATATCGACTTCACCAAAGAGAAGCAGTGGGAAGACCCAGGGCAGGTGGGCTTCAAGGCTTCGAGCATGCGGTTCTGGACGATGCTCAACGAGTTCTCGGATCGCAAGATCGCGAAGCTCACGCCTCGCCAGATCCTGAAGACCCGCTCGTGGAAGAAGTTCGACACCATCGTCATCACGAACCGCGTCTATCCGAAGCTGGCGAAGCGTCTCAAGAAGTGGGTGCGGCGGACGGACGGAAACCTCGTTCTGTTGGACCGCGCTATCAAGATGCTGTTGCCGATGGGCATCGTTCCAACGGTGACGGAGGGCGAGGAGCGCACCATCCGAAAGGTGGGGACCTACGCGGGCTACGTGAACTTCGCCACGTCGAAACGCGAGGTCACCTACAACGACAAGTTGGCGAAGAAGGTCGTCCAGCCGGGTGCCGCTGAGGGCCGGGGTTGCAGCGTGAAGCAGTCCGGGATCATCCGCGGCGAGGCCTGCACCGACGCCGACGAGATCCATAGGCGTCAGACGTACGAGCCCGTGCCCCTCGGGTACAGCCTCGAGGACGGAGGCGACAACTCGCCGAACTGGTACGTGATCCAGGAGGCGTGGGCGAAGATCAGCGGCCCCCAGCGGGCCATCGGCACCACCGGAGCGCAGGAGAACGTCTCGCTCGGCGAGATCAAATGGCGAGGAGGCCGCATCCGAATCTTCGGCGCGGTCCTTCCCGATCCCACCAAGAAGTTCGACCACACCTTCGGTCTCGCCGATTACGCCCTCACGTACACCGGATACCAGCTGTTGCAGAACCTGATGGAGTGGAATCGATAGCAACTCGATAGTCCGTCGGGGCTATTCCTGAATGGTCTAGCCCCGACGGACGATCTGCCAAATCTGGCGGATCTGGACTAGCATCAGCCGCCATGCGAAACGGATGGAAGGTGGCGGCCTCCGCCCTCGGCTTGATCGTGGCCGCGGGAGCTGCTCCGGCCCTGTCTTCGGTGAACGATGCTTCCCAGAACCTCTCCCTGCGCGAGAAGGCGGGCCAGCTCGTCATGTTCGCCCCGCGCGGCGCGTACCTCTCCTCGACCGAGAAGGATCTGATCCGGCGCAACCACCTCGGCGGCGTGATCATCTTCTCGGGCAACTATCAGAACCGCAGCCAGCTCGAGACGCTCACGCGCCAGATCCAGAGGGCGGCGCGTTCGGGGAATCAATTCAAGATCGGCGCTCTCATCTCGGTCGATCAAGAAGGCGGCATCGTCAAGCGCTTCCCCGACATGCCGCCGGACTACTCGGCCCCCGAGATCGGAGCGGCCGAGGGCACCTGGCTCGCGTGGGATCAAGGGCGGGACACCGGACGAGCGCTGCACAGCG
>JAXDJL010000173.1:0-4478 GCA_034665685.1 Actinomycetota bacterium
GCCGACTCCGAACGCTGGATAGCGAACAACATCCGTCGTTACGAGGAGGACGGGCACGGCCTCTACGTGATCGAGGAACGCGAGACGGGCGCGTTCCTCGGCAACTGCGGGCCCGTGCGGCAGCTCGTGGACGGCGCCTCCGAGGTTGAGCTCGGATGGCATGTCAAACGGGACCGCTGGAGTCAGGGGATCGCGAGCGAGGCGGCCACAGCCTGCAGCGACCATGCGAGGCGAGACCTTGGTCTCGGGAGGCTCATCTCGCTCATCCTTCCTGCCAACATGGCATCGCGCCGCGTTGCAGAGAAGATCGGGATGACGGTCGAGAAAGAAACCGTGTGGGGGCCGAAGGCACAGCCTCATCTCGTGTACTCGCTGAGGATGGACTGACGTGCCGGGTCGAGGAACGTCCTCGGGCGGCTCGCTGTGGTCCCGCCGGAGCACCGGTTCGATCGCCTCAGTCGGGTCGATTGGGAGCATCGGGTCGGTCGGGAGCATCGGGTCGATCGGCTCGGTGGGGAGCATCGGCTCCATCGGGAGCATCGGTTCCATCGGGTCGATAGGAAGCATCGGATCGATCGGCTCCGTCGGCGGCGTCGGGAGCATCGGCTCCTTCGCCGGTCACGTCGCCGCGCTTGCCGCGCTCGTGCTGCTGGCGCGCTCCTCCCCTAGAAGGCCATGACGGGGCGGTGCTCGAACGGGGTCGACAGGACGATCGTCGCTCGGGTCGTTACCTCGAGCTTCGCTCTGAGGCCGTCGAGGAGGCCCTCGAGATCGCGCGTTGAGGGGGCCCGAACGACGAGGGCGTACGAGTTGTCGCCGGCGACCGAGTAGCAGGATTCCACCAGCTCGAACTCGCCCACGAGCGAGGGGATGTTGGGAGGGGACTGAGGGCTGAGCGCGATGCTCACGATCGCCGTGATCGGGAAGCCGGTCTGCTCGAGGGACAGTTGGGCCCGGTAGCCCTTGATCGTCCCCGCCTTCTCCAGCTTGCGGACCCGGTCGTGGACCGAGGAAGGGGAGAGGCCCACCCGCTCGCCGATGTCCTGGTAGGTGAGACGAGCGTCCCGTTCGAGGCACGCCAATATCTTCCGATCCCTAGCATCCATGACCGAATATCCTTCCGTATCCTGGCTTGAATAGGGAATGATATTCCGTTACGCTTGCGCTTACCAGTCAATCGTCCAGCGTCTGCCCCCCCAGGCGACTGGGACGGTTGACTGTCTTGCTTAGGGAGGAGGCCACCGTGACGATCGCCCCAGCAGCACCGGAGACGTCGACCACCCGCGCCCTCCGGGCCCACGCCGGGCCCCAGCCGTACGCGTATCCGCCGGAGCGCGACTTCGTGGAGCCCGACTGGACCCGCCTCCCCGGATACCGGGACGTCACCCCCCAGGAGTGGGCCTCGGCCAAATGGCAGCGACTCCACTCCGTCAAGAACCTCGAGCAGCTGCAGAAGGTGTTCCAGGACCTCATCCCCGCGGACCTCGTCGAGGACATCGCCAGAGATCAGCGCGAGCGCTCGACCATGTCGATGCTGATCCCGCCCCAGATGCTCAACACGATGGACGTGCGCGACCTGCGGGCCGATCCGATCCGCCATTACATGATCCCCGCCTTCAGTGAGCGTCACCCCGAGTGGCCGAGTCATCCCCATTCGGAGCGCGACTCCCTGCACGAAGCGGACATGTGGGCCGTCGAGGGTCTCACCCATAGGTATCCGACGAAGGTGCTGGCGGAGCTGCTCTCCACCTGCCCTCAGTACTGCGGCCACTGCACGCGCATGGATCTCGTCGGCAACAACGTCCCGCAGGTCATCAAGCATCGTTTCGAGTTGAAGCAGAAAGAGCGTTATCAGGCGATCCTCGAGTATCTCCGCGCGACCCCCAGCGTCAGGGATGTGGTCGTTTCCGGAGGCGACGTCGCGAACCTTCCGATCGCTCACCTCGAAGAGTTCGTGGGCGCCCTGCTCGACATCGAGAACATCAAGGACATCAGGCTCGCTACGAAGGGCCTCATGGGCCTCCCGCAACACTTCCTGCAGGACGACGTGCTGGCCGGTCTCGAGCGCCTCGCGACCAAGGCGCTGGACAGGGGAGTGGACCTTGCGGTGCACACTCACGTCAATCACGCCAACTCGCTCACCCCACTCGTCGCCAAGGCGGTTCGCAAACTGAGAGAGATGGGATTCAGGGACGTAAGGAACCAGGGCGTTCTGATGCGCGGCGTGAACGCAACGCCGCAGGATCTCCTCGACCTCTGCTTCACGCTGAGCGACCACGCGAAGGTGATGCCGTATTACTTCTACATGTGCGACATGATCCCGAACGCCGAGCACTGGCGCCTCTCCGTCGACGAGGCTCAGAAGCTGCAGCACGCGATCATGGGATATCTCCCCGGTTTCGCTACGCCTCGCATCGTCTGCGACGTTCCCTTCGTCGGCAAACGTTGGGTTCACCAGGTCGAGTCTTACGACCGGGTGCGCGGCATCTCCTACTGGACGAAGAACTACCGAACCGGCATCGAGTACGACGATCCCGGGGCCTTGAACCACACCTACGAGTACTACGACCCGATCTACACGCTTCCGCCCGACGGGCGCGAGTACTGGCAACGCCACGCCGCCGACGCGGCGATCGCTTAGGACAGTTGTCATGGAACGCTTCGGGACGCACCGATCCCTCGAGCCGCGGGGCGCGTTGCCGCAGCAGGCCCTGAAGCTGGACGCAAGCTCCCCGCTCCGGCCGGACGAGCTTGCGATCGACGTCGACTACCTCAACATCGACTCGGCCTCGTGGCTGCAGATCAAGGAGGAGCAGGGGGGATCGGCCGCCGGGATGGCGGACCGCATCATGGACATCGTCACGAGCGCCGGCAAGATGCACAACCCCGTCACCGGATCCGGCGGCATGCTCGTCGGAACCGTGTCGGAGTTGGGAGCGCACCGGGCGGAGCCGCCGCTGGGGACTCGGATCGCGACGCTCGTCTCTCTCACGCTCACCCCGCTCAGCCTCGACGAGATTACGCACCTGGATCCCGACTCAGAAAAGGTGAAGGTCAAGGGCCGGGCGATCCTGTTCGGCTCCGGGATATTCGCCGAGCTGCCGGAGGGCATGAACGACAAGGCGGCGCTGGGGGTTCTCGACGTGTGCGGGGCTCCGGCGTGGGCCGCTCGTCTGGCGCGGCCCGGGATGACGGTCGCGGTCATCGGGGCCGGCGGGAAGTCGGGGATGCTCGTGTGCGCCGAAGCCGCTCGATCGGTCGGACCCGAGGGACGGGTGCTGGGACTGTGCTGGCCGCCCGACACCATGGACGCAGCGAAGGACGCGGGGGCCGAGGCGATCGCCGTCGACGGGACGGATGCCGTGGGCGTGATGAACATCGTCGCCGAGGCGCTGAACGGAGAGCTGGCCGACCTCGTCTTCGTCTGCGCGAACGTTCCGGGCTGCGAAGGCGGGGCCATCCTGGCCTGCAAGGAGGAGGGACGCGTCGTCTTCTTCTCGATGGCGACCTCTTTCACGTCAGCGGCGCTCACCGCCGAGGGGTTGGGCCGCTCCTGCGAGATGACTATCGGGAACGGGTTCGTGCCGGGTCACGCGAAGCTTGCCCTTGACCTGGTACTAAGCGACGGCCGCCTGCTCGAGAGGTTCGGGGGATGAAAACGGTTCTCACGAACGGCCCCATCCACACGCTCACCGAGGAGCGACCGCATTGGGTGTTGGTCGAGGATCACAAGATCTCGGCCGTGGGCCGTGGCGACGCTCCCTCGGCTGACCGAACGATCGACCTCGAGGGGGGAACGCTGGTTCCGGGATTCTGTGACGCTCACGTCCACCTCCCCGCGACGGGCCTTTACGCCGCAGGTCTCGACTTCCGCGGGGTGCATTCCGCCGACGCCATCACCCACGCCTTCAAGGAGCGCGCCGAGCAAGGGGACGGCATCCTCTACGGCGGGAACTTCGAGGATCCACTCGACAAGCCGCTCACCCGTCACGATCTCGATGCTGTGGTGGGTGCGAGACCTGCGCTCCTCGCACGGGCGGATCTCCACTCGTGCATCGTCTCGACCGCGCTGTTGGACAGCGTGAAGATCGAGGGTCTGGAGGGCGTGGACCGGGACGAAGCGGGTGCGCCCACCGGATATCTGCGCGAGAAAGCGGCGGGCGAGGCGTGGAAGTGGTTCGACTCGAACCTGCCGCGCGAGCAATTACTCCAGGCGATCCGAAAGGCGGTCAAGCTCGCGTACTCGAAAGGCGTCACCCGCGTGCAAGAGATGTTCGTCGTCGAGTGGCGAGGTTGGGAGCCTCTCGAGGTCTTGCGCGAAGCGGTTGAGGACGTCGCTCTGGACGTCAGCCCGTACATCGCTACGGACGACGTTGCCCGCGTGATGCAGATGGGCTTCAAGCGGATCGGGGGCGACTACTTCCTCGACGGATCCTTCGGGTCCTGCACGGCGTGGATGTCGGAGGACTACGAGACGC
>JAXDJL010000174.1:0-12348 GCA_034665685.1 Actinomycetota bacterium
GAGGGGGGTTGGTGTTCTCATCCTCGGGAAACACGACGGATGAGGCTGAGGCCTTCATGTCCCCAAACGGACTCCCCGAGGTCTACCAAGTGGGCGGCGTCGACGAGGACGGACATACGTGGCTGCCGGGACACACCGAGGAGAGCGACCCGTTCTACAGTTTCGGAACGGTGATGCGCCCGTACGAGACCGGCGCACTCTTCTCGTTCCGGGCCCCGGCTCCCGACTCGTACGAGGGATCGTTCCAATTCGGGGGCACGTCGGGTGCGACCCCGTTGACCGCCGGCTGGGCCTCGAAGCTCATCCAGGAAGCGCGCACGATCCTCGACGTCCGCGGTTCAAGTGGGCGCTTTCTTGCGCGGGCTCACGCCGGTCGAAGGCTGCCGAGTCGAGGGCCGCTGGCGGACGGAGACTTCACGGCCCGCGAGTTGACCGATCTTCTGCACCACACCGCCCGTCCGGCGGAGCCCGCAAGCGCTCTTCGTTACTTCCTCGAGGGTTACGGAGCGGTTGACGAGAAGACGATCTCATCCGCGATGAAGGTCCTTCGGGGAGACAAAGCAGAACCGGTCAGACCCCAAGAAGACGAGGCTCACCGCCAAGCGGAAGCGGCGCGTGGCGCGCTCTTCTCGTCCGAAAGATGCGGTATGTCGCCTTTGGCGGTCGGCAGGTCCGATGAATAGTCCCCCTGGGCAGGAATAGAGCCACCCAGCGTGGAACTCCCTCGGCGTGAGACCTCGCCTTGCGACCGCCGCCGTCGTCACCGGACTTCTCGTAGCTTCCGTGGGGACTGCCTTCGTTAGGTCTTCCCCCACCAGCGCTCCGGAGAGTTCCGGCGCCGCGGCCTCTGAGGCGAAGGCCCCCAAGGGTCCCTGCAAGGGGAAGAAGTGTCCTTCCCCCTCGCCGAGCCCCTCGGTCACAGCGAGCCCCACGCCGAGCGAACCACCTATGCCCTCGACCGCGGGACTGGTCGGTTTCGGCGCACGCAAGATCACCCCGGTGGGAAACACGGCATCGTGGCCCCCTCCGGAGTGGAAGGACTACTTCACACCACATCCGACCACCGAGGTATGGGGCGAGCCGTACATCGACGTCAACGCCAACAACTGCTACGACAACCCACACTTCTCTGACGTTCCCGAGCCGGACGACCCGCACGTCGCGGGCGATCCCGAGCCGCACGTCGACCAGCCGTGGAACGAAACGGGGAACGCGTACGACCAAGGAGCTTTCTCGGTCAACGGCGTCACGATCTATGGAGACCCGCAGAGCGCCGGCAAGTGGGACGGCGTCTGGGCCAACGCAGGGTTCGGGGCCAAGTGCACGCTCGGCATGCACGACGACACTTGGGCTCGCGCCGTCGTCGCAGAAGTCGGCGACCAGACGGTCGCGATGGTTTCTCTCGACGTGGTGGGCTTCTTCAACATCGACGTTCGCAGGGCCACTAAGGAACTGGCGATCCGTTACCCGGACATGCCGATCGATGAGCTCGCCGTCTCCTCCACGCACACCCATGAAGGCGTCGACACCATGGGTTACTGGGGGCAGGCGCTCGGCATCGACGGCAAGTTCCCGGCCTACAACGCTTTCATCCGTTCGCAACTGATCGATGCCGTGCACGACGCCTACATCGCACGTGAGCCCGCGGTTGCGAAGTTCACCCAAACCCAGTTGACCCTTGGGATCAGGGACTCCCGGCCCCCGCAGCGGATCGACCCTTACCTCCTCGCCGGGCAGTTCATCCGTCCGTCGGATGGAACGACGATCGGCTCGATCGTGAACTGGTCGAACCATCCCGAGGCGCAGGGCTCGGAAAATCAGCTCGTCTCTTCGGACTTCCCTCACGGAGCGCGCGAAACACTCGAGCGCGATCTGGGAGGCACGGCGATCTACTTCTCCGGTTCCGTCGGGGGCCTCATGACTCCGCTCCGTGAGGACATCCCCGGGTTCGGAACCAGCGCTTCTTGGGAACGCACCTTCGAGATAGGACGCATCGTTGCGTCTACTGCCGAGCAGGGTCTCGCCTCCGCACCACTCGTCGGTATCAACGATCTCTCCCACGAGCGTCGCGAGTTCTACATCCAGGCCGACAACACGGCCCTCAGCGGCCTCAACTCGGCCGGTGTTTTCGACATCCCGACCTACGTCGGTGCCGATTCATGGGGCAAAGGCGATCACGTGGAGGGCACCTACGCGGGCCGCGCCGGAGAGCAGTTCAAGACCGAGATGGTTGAGATCAACATCGGCCCCGCACTGTTCCTGACCGTTCCGGGTGAGCTCTTCCCAGAGATCGAGCTGGGAGGCTACGGCCGGCCGGATTGTGCTGCCGCGGATACCGGCAGACCTTACGAGCCCGTGATCGCGGACCAGTTCGAGACGCAGTACAAGTTCGTGTTGGGCCTCGGTCAAGACGAGCTCGGTTACATCGTTCCCGGCTACGACTTCTGGCTCAAGCACGTCAACGACCTGCCTGAGGACGATGGGCATCATGAGGGCGTCATCGCACTCGGCGCACTCGAGGAGAAGGATCCCTGCGGCGAGGGCCACTACGAAGAGACCGTCTCGGGCTCGTCGGTCATGGCCGCGTGGGTGGCTTGCGTAGCGGCGGAGCTCGGGGGCAAGGACCCGTGGGCACTGTCGGCAACCGACGAGGCCTATGCAGCCTGCACGCGCGACAACACGAGCCTCCGACCCTTCGGCGTGAACCCGGACGCGGCTCCCCTACCGGCGGCGCCGACCCTGAGCAAGGGACGCTTCGAACATCCGGCCGGTTACTACGACCACCTGCTTAGCGGCGCTACGGCCCACAGCCACTGACGAACATGGGGCTTGGCGCCTCCAACCGCGTAACTGTGGCGACGTTGCTCGCCGCAATCGTCCTTCTCTCCAGTGTTGCGGCCAACCGATCCGGCGAATCCGCCGCACGGACCAGAACCAGGCCGGTCATGTTCGTTGCCAACGCGGAGGGCGGGACCGTCACGATCCTCGACGGCCGGACGTTCACAAAGATCCGCACCATCAATGTCATCCCCGAAGGCACAGAGCCGGATCCCGCCCAGGATCCCGCCCAGGCCGCCGCATACCCCGCGCTCGAAGAGGCCGGCGGCAAGAACTACGCCCAAGATCTCGATGTCTCACCCGACGGCAAGGTCCTCTACGTCTCGCGAGGTCATTTCGGAGATGTGATGGCGTTCGACATCAAGAGTGGGGAGAAACTCTGGCGTGTCGACGTTAGTGGAATCCGCTCAGATCACATGACTCTGTCTGACGACGGACGCTTGCTCTACGTCTCCGCGATCTTCGAGAACAAGGTCGAGATCATCGATACGAAGAAGCACGA
This sequence comes from Actinomycetota bacterium, assembly GCA_034665685.1. Taxonomy (GTDB): domain Bacteria; phylum Actinomycetota; class CADDZG01; order CADDZG01; family WHSQ01; genus JAUJNU01. The sequence goes on from JAXDJL010000174.1 coordinate 3,341, forward strand.
GATAGTCGGCTCGTTCCCGACCGGCGAATGGCCGCACGACAACGTTCTCTCGCCGGATGGCCAGATCGTCTACAACGGGAGCATGGGGAACGTCCTCACACCTGGGGAGACGCGGGACCAGAACGCGCAGTCGTACGTGTTAACGGTGGCGAATGCAATCAACTTCGAGGTGCTCAAGACATACGAGTTCAATCGCGGCATCCGACCATTCGTGCTGACTGCAAATGGGAGACGCATGTACGCGCAGCTATCGGAGTTCCACGGCCTCGTCGAGGTGAGCCTCCGTACAGGTCGCATCCTTAGGCGACTCCGCCTGCCGGTCAAGAAGGGCATCACGGAAGAGGACTACGACTTCGAAGCACCGCACCACGGGCTTGCCCTATCTCCGGATGAGAAGTACCTCTGTGTCGCCGGGCGAGCATCAGACTATGTGGCGATCGTCTCCCGAAGAAGGATGAAGGCGGTGAAGTTCATCCGCGTTGACGATGCTCCGGGCTGGGCGGAGAACAGTCCCAACGGGCGTCGCTGCGTCGTAACGTCAACCCGCGCTAACACGGTGTCCGCCATCTCCTACAGAACGAAGCGCAAGGTCGCCGAGGTCAAGGTGGGCCGGGGCCCTAAGTACTTGACCGAGGCCTGGCTACCGGAGTCTGTGCTTCGTCCCTAGGCTCGTGGTGGACTAGCCGACCTGTGCGCGGATCGGACATAGATAGCCCGAGCTGGGATCCCCTTCGAAGGTCGCGGTGGGCGCGTCGAGGACAGGTGCGGAAACGCGTGCAGAGCCCGTGCCCCCGCCGAGCTTCAGGATGTCGACGCCGCGCTGGAAGTCGGCCACGTAGACATAGCCATCGTGCCAGTAGGCCGCCCAGGTATCGGCGTCGTCGGGACGGAAGTAACCGACCTGGCGGATGTGCCGCGGATCGCTTGCATCGAGGAAACGGGTGCCCTGGCCGTAGAACGCGTAGGCGAGGAGACCGTCACCGCGGTCGGTGAAGTAGTGCGCGGAGTTGCAGCCGCTCGCGCCCTTCTCTCCCTCCGGCGTCCAGGTATCGAGCACCTTCATGCGGAAATGAGTTTTTGCCGTGTTGACGAAGCCCTCGCCGCGGTATGAACCTTGCAGGTCGTAGGTAGCGAAGCGGCCCGATGTCTTGCAGTCGGTGCTGGTGTCTTCCTCGGTGCCGAACAGGACGTCACCCTTGCGGCCGTCCACCTTCACGTCGAGGTTGCGCCATGCGTTGTGCATGAAGCGCGAAGGCGTGGCGCTCTCCGGTGTGCCGCCGCCCGCATACGGGATCGGCTTGCACCCGGTCGCCGACTTACGCTTGCCGGTCACCGGATCTCTGTGTGTGCCGCTCGTCCAATAGCCCCTGACGCCTCCGGCCCCCGAGACCCAAGCGATCCCCTTCGCGTCGACCTGAACGTCGTGCGTGTAGTCGGTGACCCCGTCGTTGCGGCTCATGTCGATCGGGTCGGGGCATTCCTTCGGGTTCAACGGATCGCGGATGTCGTTGGCGAAGATAGGACGACCGGTCCATTCCGATTGAGTGGTCGTCGAAGCGCCGGGTCCCGCGGTCCAGATGAACTTGCAGTCGTTGATACACGTTGTGGTGTGTCCGGCGGGCACGGTAAACACGTTTACCTGATTGATGGCGTTCGGATCGGAGACGTCGATGATGTGCACCGCGCCATACGGGAATGCGCTGCCGGGAGCCGCGGGGCTGGTGAACCCACGTGGGTCGCGGCTGATGAAGATCAGGTTCCGTTTCACGTCGACCGTCATGTCCTCGTTCTCCCAGATGTACATGGGGAGGGCACTGAGCAAGACGGGGGCTGCCGGATCGGAGACGTCGTAGCTGTAAACGCCATGAGCGGTCGAGACGAACATCGAGTCCTTGATGAAGCCGATCGAGATCGCCGACACCATCTCCGGGATGTTGCCGACGAAGGTCACGTTGGAGCTGATGTCGCCCGGGGGAGGCTCGGGCAAGGGGGCCGCGGACCCGGAACCGGGAAGACCTGCAAGCAGCAGCAGAGTGATCGCTGCACCAATGATCCTGGGCCTCACCGAGCGTCCTCCCGTCGAATGATCGTCGGAGGAGTGTTTCGCCGCCGGAGGGTGAGCTTCCTCCCTCCCCGGCCGCCTCGGCGAAGGCCTTACTGCCCCTTGAGCAGGGCTTCTAGCTCCTGGAGCGTGGCCTCCACCTCGGTAGCGGGGGCCATCGCCTCCATCTGCGCCTCTACCTCGTCGTAGAGCTCCTCTATCGAGTCCACGCGCTCGGGGGCCAGCACCTCTACGGCCGTCCGCACCTCTTCGAAGCTTCCGCGACTGCTGCGAATTGCATCCAGCGCGCCGTCGTACTCCGGGCGGCTCACGACCGCACCGTCTTCGACGGACTCTTGATACTCGACGGTCGCGACGTCGAGCGAGCCCGCGGCCGACAACAAGCTCGTTCGGATCAGCGATACCGATTCAGAGGGATCGGGATCCGATCGTCCGATGAGCGCTCCGATGATCAGCCCGACGATGAGCCCCAGAACGGCCATCCCGACCGCGAGCGGCCATCGCGGTTTCGGGGGCCTATAGATCGCCACGTCAGTCCCGACTCAGGATCGCGATGACTCCTTCATCGTGAGCGAGAGCGCACTCCGCGAGCGCGGCCTCCCGCGCCGTATCGGGGTTCGACAGAAGGGTGAGGTCCACAAGTCGCGCGCCTCGGATCAGCCGGAGAGCAGGGGCCACCGCGACGGGACCGTAATGACGAACGAGAGCGGGGATCCTTTCCTCGAGAGCGGCGGCAACCTCGGATCCGTGGCCGCTGATGATCTTCCCGACGCCTTGCTGGATGACCGCGCCCGCTCGATCGATCACCGCGAAGGCTCGATCATCACTGCCGTCCGGCGCAAAGACCGAGAAGAAGTCGTTTCCGAAGAGCAGTCGAGGCTCGCCACCAAGCGCGCGACGAGCGGCGCGGAAGATCCGATCGTCGTCGACCACCAGGTCGGTGGTTCCACTCTGGAGAGCGATCGCGCCGTAAGCGGTGACGCGCAGCGCGCTGCGCTCGGGGAGAGATTCGCTCTGCAATTCGATCGTGCCCGGAGCGGCACCGGCGAGAAGGGCGGCCGCTTCGGCTTCCTGGTGGACCTGCGCGACGGCCTCCGCCGAAGCGCGGGTCAGCGTTCGTTCCACCTCGACCCTGACCACCGACTGCGCATCGCCGATCGACGAGATGACCTCGCCGTCCTCGGGCATCTCCCACATGGCCCCGATCGCGGATGCGACGGCCGGAACCAGCGCTCCGGCACCTCCACCGACTCCGACCATGAGAGGAGCCGACAGCTTGTGCTCCGACGCGGCTTCGGACGCCACCCCGGCAACCTTGTGTATGGCGATGCTGAGCACCCGGCGCGCAAGCTCTTGTCCGTCGAGACCGACCAGCGTTCCGGCGATCTCGAACGCTCGTCGCGCAGCGTTGGGATCGGCCTTGGCATACGCGCCGGCGGGAACCTCGTCGAGGGCGTTCGCGGCACACGTGAGGGTCAGCCCGAGCCGGCGCCCACGCCGCGACTCCAACACAAGGTAGTCGGCGGGATCCCCGGCGCGGGGAGCAACGAGATGAGGTGTTGCCCCATCGAGCTCTTCGAGGGGCTCGAAACACGCGTACGGAAGACCGGCGATATGCGCCGATCGAGGGCCGACGTCCGCAAGACGGGTCCTGCCGACTTTGTTCTTGACGCGGATCAGGCTTCCGCCCGCCACCCCCACGACGCGCACGTCCAGGCTTCGGACGCAGGTGACGTGGTCGAGCACCCGCACGTAGGAGAGGACCGGACGACCGTTCTGGATCAGAGCGATGTTGGTCGAGGTTCCTCCCACCTCGATGACGACCGCGTCCTGCACGTCCACGCGACGGATGGCGCCGGCGACGGACGCGGCGGGGCCACTGAAAGCGGTGAGCAAGGGGTGACGTTTCATCACGTCGAGGTTCACCACTCCCCCGTCCCCGCGCATCACAAGGACGGGCACGTCGTCGAAGTTGCGGATCGCAGCCTCCTGCACGAGTTGCGCGGTGTGCAATGCGGTCGGAAGGATGCTGGCGTTGAGAGCGCCCGTTACCGTTCGCATCTCCAGGCCGTAGAGACCCGTTAGCTCGTGGCCGGCGCAGGCGGGCACGCCCATCTCCTCCGCCACCCTCAGCGCGAGCCATTCACCGCGCGCGTCCTCGACGCCGAAAGCTTCCGAAGCGACGATGACGTCCGCCCCGCCTTCGATGAGCTCGTGGATGGCGTGTCTGACCGCGCCCTCGTCGACGCCCTGCGTCACGTCGAGGAACGAATGCAGCGTCGTGAGGTGACGGCCGGGTGCGAGTCGGATGTCACCCACCTCCGTCCGCTTGCGAGCCCGCTTGAGATCTGGCCTGCGCCCCATCCCGAGGACGCCGACGACCGACGTATCTCCTTCGAGCAGCGCGTTGACGGCCTGCGTGGTCGAGTGCGCCACTAGCTCTACCGGCCCCCGTTCCGCCGCCGCGACCTCCTCAGCGACCGCCGAGATCGCCTGCACGGCTCCGTCGGCAACGCCCGATGGCGACGCGTGCGTGGTCGGCACGACCGAACGCGCTACGACCTCGCCGGTCGAGGAGTCGCATGCGACGGCCTTCGTGAACGTTCCCCCGACGTCGACTCCGATGCGCACCGCCATCAGACCGACGCCTCTTCCCGCTCTTCATGAGGTGCCTCGGTCACGTCGACGGTGACGTGTCCTGCCTTCTCTCTACGAGGCAGCACGATGAACGTCCACACGGCCCCGAGGAGGTAGATCGCAGCGAGGATCCCTTGCGCGAGCAGGGTTTCCCGCGTCGGGTACCAGCCGGTGAGGTGAGACACGAAGATCGGCAACTTCGGAAGCGACTCGAGGTAGGTGACGGGCAGCAGGGCCGCCTCCTGGAACCCTCGCACCGCGTTCCCGGCGAATGCGACCGACACGACCATGACGAGCGCCACGGCGGTAGTGAGGAACGCCTTTATGGGGATGCGCCGGCCCGCCTTGAAGATGATCCACCCGACGATCCCCAAGCCGACGAGGCCGAGAGCGGTACCGATCGCGACGTATGCCTCCAACCCCTGGCTGAAGGTGAGGAGGGCCTGATATAAGAGGACGGTCTCGAATCCCTCGCGGAAAACGGCGGTGAACCCGACGCCCGCCAGCGCGAGTGTGGAACCGGTCGTGGCGGCCGTCCACACTTTCGCCTTCACGAACTCCATCCACCGTCGATGTTCCAACCGCGTCACCAACCAGAACGAGACGTAGAAGAGAACGACAACCGCTAGAAGCGCCGTTCCCGCTTCGAGAAGTTCGCGTTGCAGCGGAGCCAACCGCACGAACAAGGTCGTGAGGGCGAACAGAAGGATCGTCGCGACCACTGCACCGGCCACTCCACGCAGAACCGGCTTTCGGTACTGCGTGTTGCGACTGGCCTCGAGATAACCGAGAACGGCGGCGACCACGAGTACGGCCTCGAGGCCCTCGCGGAACAAGATCGTGAACGCGTACGTCAAGGCGATGATCGGTGCGGCCAAGCCCGGCTCCGTTAAGGTTCGCTCGACGTCGTCGAGACCTCGATGTACCTCTGCCGCCGTAGCTTCGACGTCGTTGACCGGCGCACCGGCCTCGATGAGGTTGCGGAGCGTCGCGTAATCCTCTTCCACCGCGAGAGTCAGACCCTCGTCGCGCACCCGCAGCGGTATCTCGACGTACTCGAAGTGATCGAGATAGGAGTTGCGTGCCGCCTCGTACGCGGCTTTGGTGTCCCCGTCCTCATAGATCTGGACGCTTTCGTCGACCAAACGGCGAGCGATGTCCAATTCATGGACCGCCTCCTCCGTCGACACGTCGCCGCTAGGACTCTTCTGCGCCGCGAAGGCCGCCTGCGCGGTTCCCACGAGCAGAACGCCGACGAGCACGGATAGGAATAGAACCCGGCGGAAGCGCATCAACCCTCCGAGATCGCTTCGAGAGCCCGAGCAAGAAGCTGCTCGGCGCGGGCCGTCATGTCTTTGATCTCGTCCAAGCTCGCGCCGGCGTCTATCTCGCGTCTGAGCTCGGCTCCGAGGAGGGTCTCCAACTCCTCGTTCACTTCGGGCGCTTTCTCGATCACCGCGTCCTCGATGTGCTCGTAGTTCTCGAGGTAGGCCTCGGCAGACAGCTCGGCGGCCGTGGCCGCATCACCGGATCCATAGGCGGCGACGATCTCATCGAGCAGCTCCTCGATCTCGGCGACGACCTTCTCCGGATCAGACCCCTCGGCGGCCTCGGTGGTTGGCTTCCCGCCCGCCTCTAGGGGCCGCGGTTCCACGGCCTCGCCGCACGCCCAGAAGAGCAAGGCGACGAGCGAAAGGGCCAGGTAGCGGGACGGCCTCAGCGGAGAACTCCTTAGTTCGGTGACCCTTACTTGGAAAGTTCGGCGGGCCGATGTTAGGCGCGCCGAACCTCCCTGGCAAATGGGTCCCAGGGGAGCCGGTCCGGGGTGCCACCCCACCCCTGAACCTGCCCTAGACGCCCCTCAGGGGGCGAAGTTGCTACGAGGTCTTGAAAGCGGTCCCCCGCCACCCCCGGAGCGCGCTCAACACGGCAATCGAGAGAGGGAAGACGACCGCGGACATCATCGTTAGGGGCCAGTAACCGAACTGCTGCAGCGCCAACGTCGCGCCCAGGCCCCCGATCAGACCGCTGAAGAAGCCCATGACGGGCCGACCCTTCACCCAGTAACGCTTGCCCGATCCGCCGTCCGAAGCCATGCCCGTGGGGATGAGCAACATCACGCTCGGGAGGATGAGCATGCCGAGGATCAACGCGAGGCATGCCCATCCCGCGTCGGCCCCCCTCGTCGCCAGCGGATCGGGGATCGTGCCTTTCCGCGTCTTCGGTTTGGAGGCCATCTCCTCTTCGGTGAGGCCCACGAAGTCCTTGCCGAATCCCTTGGAGATCCCCTCGGCCGTCTCGCCACCTGCGCGGGCAGACGGCTCGTCCCCGGTCTCAGGCGGAGGCTCGTAGGCCTTCATGCCTCCCTTGGTGCGTCCCGCTCGAAGCGTGCCGGCCGCGCCGAGCGCCCCGATGCCTCCACCCACGTAACCGACGATCTTGCTCCCGTCGAGGCGCATGTAGAAGGAGGCCGTGCAACTCCATCCGCCCGACGCCGGCTTCACGACGCCCTCGACCTTGTAGAGGCCGGATCCGAACTTCAGGTAGTTGTCGACGTTCACGCTGCCGCGGAACTGCTTTCCGTTCGCGGTCCAGTTCTCGTTGCGTCGATCGATCTTGAAGAGGCCCTCGATGATAGAGATGGTGTACACACCGGTCACCGAGCCACCGGTCGCCTGTCCGCCCGGAGCGGTGCCCTGGATCGTGATGTTCTCCCCTTTGCCGACGACGAGAGGATGGTCCTCCGTGAGCGCCGAAGGGGGCGAACCGTTAACGGCGCCGCCGCACCCTCCCGATAGGGATTGCCCGAACGCGGCGGAGGCCATGACCATGACGAGACCGGTCGCGGCGAGGAGGGCGAAAAGGGTCTGCGCCGAGTTCGGTCGCAACCGGTGGCGCTTCGCGCGCGACACGGGATCGTGGTGGCGGTGATGCGTCAGGGGATTACAACGCAGTATGCGCGCCGTGATCATGAAAACCGCAACGATGGTCCGACGGGTCGTCAGCGCCTCCAGGGCGTAGGTGCTACACGAAGGAGTAAAACGACACCCGCTGCGCCAACCACGGGCCTTTGAGGTTGCCCGGTACAGCTCGATGCGCTGGATCAAACGACGAGCAACAACCCCAGATCGGTCCGCCACGGCCCCACCTTTCCCGCGCCCAAGAGGATTCCCTCGCCCGACACTCGCACCCGTCTCGGCCCTTGTAAAGGACCTTGGTCTGGTGGATCCCTTTTATCCCGGGCCGGGAAGGGGCTCGCGCAATCGCTTCGGAAGGTAGTTGGCGCCGGGACCGTAGGCGGCGGCGACGTCCTCGGGGTTGAGGGTCCGGCACTTCTTGAGGGAAAGGCAGCCACACCCGATGCACGAGTCGAGGCCGTCCCGGACGGCAACCAGGGCGTCGATCTGGCTGTCCAATCTCGAGCGCCACAAGGCCGAGATGCGCGACCAGTCGGCCTTGGTAGGGGTGCGCGATCGAGGGAGCTCGCCCAGGACCTCCCGCACCTCGTCCAGGGTCAGCCCCACGTGCCGTGCAGCGCGGATGAAAGCGAGCCGGCGCAGCACGTTCCGCTCGTAACGTCGCTGGCCCCCGGATGTCCGGTGTGCGTCGATCAGGCCCTCGCCCTCGTAGTACCTGAGAGCGGAGGCCGCGAACCCGCTGCGCGAGGCGACCTCACTGACGGTCAACAAAGGCTCCGGCATCGCGATCACCATCTTTCTGGTGGCTGGCTCTTGACTTAAAGCGTACTTTAACTTTTACCCTGGCGGCACTGAACGCTAAGGAGGTTCGAACATGAAGGTTGCTCTCATCACAGGCGCTTCTCGTGGTCTCGGTCGTGCGCTGGCCTCGGAACTGGCCCGGCGCGACTGGCGGCTCATCATCGACGCTCGGGATGCAGAGGCGCTGGAACACGCCGCATCCGACCTTGGCCCGACCGACCGCGTCAGTGCGATCCCGGGTGATGTGGCCGACGCCTCTCACCGATCCGCTCTCGCCGACGCCGTCCGGCAGGCCGGAGGGCTGGACCTGCTCGTCAACAACGCGAGCACGCTGGGCCCGACGCCCCTCCCGAAATTGTCGCGGTACCCGATCGGCGCGTTGGAAGACGTCTTCCGCGTCAATACGTTCGCTCCGCTCGCCCTTATCCAAGAGGTTCTGCCCCTGATGTCCTCCGGCGGGACGATCGTCAACATCACGTCCGATGCAGCGGTCGAGCCGTACGAAGGTTGGGGCGGGTACGGTGCGTCCAAGGCGGCGCTCGAACAACTGACCGCGATCCTGGGGGCCGAAAGGCCCGACCTGGCGGTCT
>JAXDJL010000175.1:0-4660 GCA_034665685.1 Actinomycetota bacterium
AACACGGCGCGACTCGTTACGAGAACCTTCAACCTCGGCGCGGCGGCGAGGAGCTCGGCGACGACCGGCGCGGCTGCGAGGACCTGTTCGAAGTTATCGATGCAGAGAAGGCTGTTGCGGGGGGCAAGATGCTCCCGAAGCTGATCCAGGATCGGTCGACCCTTCGCTTCGGGAAGCCCGAGTGATCTAGCAATCGTCCACTCCACAAGATGCCAGTCAGTTATCGAGGACAGCGCCGAGAAGAAGACGTCATCCTGGAACTTGGCCCTAAGCCGATCCACGATCTCCAGCGCCAGCCGGCTCTTGCCGATCCCTCCTGCTCCGGTAAGTGTCACGAGGCGGACCTCGTCGCGCAGCAACAGTTCGGTCGCGGACTCCATCTCCGAGAATCGGCCGATGATCGAGCTGGAGGGGACGGGCCAGTGCACAGGGGAAGGAATCGGCGCCAGCGCAGCTGCCGCGTCATCTGAGCCTTCGAATCGCTCCGCCAGCAGTAGCGCCACGTCGTTCTCGATCAGCTTCCTGAGCTCGGAGGCCGACGAGAACTTCTTGTACGACACGCTCTCTTCCGAGCGGATCCTTTCGAGCAGACCCTCGAGCCTGTCTTCACGTTCGGTCGAACTCTTGACGTAGATCAGCTTCGGTTTGCCCGCCGACAGCTCGAACTCGTCTTCGAGGCCGGATATCTCCATGCCGGGTGCAACCCAGCCGTAGCGCTCCCAGTAGATGCCCACGAAGATGTGGCTCTGCTCGAGGTAGGCCTTGTAGAGATCCCTTGGCGGATGCGGGCGCGCGCCGAGCTCGAAGAGGATGGGCGCAAGGCGAAGCTTCGTGATGGCGGTGTGAGCGGCGGCGCGCTCGATCGCCAACTCCTCGAGCGTCGAACTCACGAAGACGCGGAGACGGTGATCCGGTGTGCGGATAGGAGTCACAGGGCTCATGACGGTCTCGCCCCTTCCGGTGCTCCCCCCATACTCTTCTCTCTTCAAGGGTGGTTAATGCCGACTCGCGAGCTTACGCTTGAGGAACCCTCAGACAACTGAAAGAAGAAGAGCCATGGCCACGCCAGCCCCGACCGTCACCGACCACGACGACTTCGAACGACAGCTCGACGAGCTTCGTAAGCGCGAGAAGGCGCACACCCGTGAAGGTGACGCGATCGCCGCGGCCCGACGCAGGCTGCCCATGACAGAGGTGCCCCCCGACACCACCGTCGTCGGTCCCTACGGAGCGGTCCCGTTCGGTGATGTCTTCGAGGGCCGCGACGAGCTGATCGTCTACACCCACATGTTCCACGACGGAAAGCCATGGGAGTCGCAGTGCGAAGGCTGTACCAGGAACACCTGGAACATGGGGGACGCCGCCGATGCGGCCTACCTCAACGCCAACGGGATCACCTTCGCCATCCTGGGCGACGGGCCATACAAAGAGATCGCGGCATTCCGCGACTTCATGGGCCACACGGTGCCGTGGTACTCCAACGCCCACCTCGACCACCCCACTGTGGGCATCGCCGGCCGGATCTGCTGCTACCTGCGACGGGACGACAAGATCTACCTGACCTACTGGACGACCAGCCGCGGCGACGAGGTGATGAGTACGTCGTTCGCGCTACTCGACATGACCGCTTACGGGCGGCGCGAGGAGTGGGAGGACTCGCCCGACGGATGGCCACAGAACCCTACCCACTCGGTGTTGCGCGCCGACGAGAGCGGTGCGCTGGTTGGAGCCAGAGGCGGCGGTCGACCGGTACCGCAGTGGACGCGCCCGGGGGTCGCCTAGGACGACTACCAGCCTAGAGCGGAGGGTGTGGGGACGCGAGAACGCCCCCACCGAAGCGGGGGCGTCTCCAACTTCAGTCGTGAAGTACTACGCCATCGCCAGACTCGGCTTCGGCGCGTCCACGCGGATGTCCACGTCCCGGGTGATCGCGCTTGGCCTAAAGCCCTTCCACGCGCAGTAGATCCCTAGCGCCGCCTCCCAGATGATCTCTGGGAACGCCAGTAGGAACGAGGGACCCGATCCGTTCTCATAGACCCCGAAGAGGGCCAGTCCGAACGAGAGGATCAACATCGGGCCACCGATCAAGCCCAACATCGCCATCCGACGCGGCAAGAGACCAGACTTGTACATCAGGTAGCCGAGGATCAAGCCGTTCCCAAAACCCACGACGAGGCCCGGACCGAACAGGAACGCCCAGTTGTACGTGGCTGCGAGGGAACTTCCCTGCACGCCGAGCGCAGTGGCTTGTGCGCCGGTAGCTCCGGCCAAAGCCTGACTTACAGAGACCATTGAAATGATGCTCATTAGGCCGACCAGGATGAAGGCGGACTCCATTATCCGGGCGCCTACGTATCCCATCGCTAGGCCCTCGCTCTGTCGCTTGACGATGGGATAGAGGACCACCGCGCTCCCGACATTCGTAACGATGAGCAGGAACTCGAACATCGCGCCCAGGTACACCTTGGTCTCTGACACCGTGCTCGGAACGAAGCGCAGCTCGCTAAAGCTTCCGCCCAGTCCGTTCGTGAGGAGGAACTTTGATGCGATGCTCGTAACGAAAGTGGCTATGAATAGCCATCCGAAGATCCGTGCGGTTCTCTGCGTATCCAACTTGCACTTCCTTTCGATCAACGATCCCGTTGATTGCGTACGGCGTACGCATCTGGTAAGGTAGCGCGTACGCTGTACGCATGTCAAGAGCAAGGGCCCTAACAACAGAAGGAAGACGGATTGAATCGGGCAAACAGGTCCAGAACCAACCTCAGTAGAAAGCGGATCGTCCGTAAAGCGGTCGCTCTGGCCGCCAAAGGAGGCTTCGACTCGGTCAGCATGCGCAGCCTTGCCGACAAGCTCTCCACCGCGCCCATGTCTCTCTACCGGCATGTCGCTAACAAGGAAGATCTGCTGGACGGAATGGTGGATGTGGTGTTTAGCGAGATGTACCCCCCTGCTATCGGAGGGGACTGGAAGTCTGAATTGCGCAAGCGTGGAACCTCAGCTCGCGCAGCCTTGCAACGCCACCCATGGGCGATCGGCTTGATGGAAACGCGTATGCACCCTGGGCCTGCGAGTGCCGTGCATCACAACGCCACGATGGGATGCCTGAGAGAGGCTGGATTCGACTTCCGGGATGCGGTGCACGCGTACAACCTTCTCGACAGCTACACCTACGGCTTCGCACTAGGGGAGAACACGATCCCCTTCGAGACACCGGAGGAGTCCGCGGAGATGGCGAAGACGACCGTTGCTGACCGGGGGGCCGATTATCCGTACCTAGCTGAGGTCGTCGTAGAGCTTGGGAAGAGGGGCTACGACTACAACGAAGAGTTCAAGTTCGGACTCGAGCTCATCCTCGACGGACTCGAGCAGTTCCTGCATTCCTAGCGATCACGCGCGTTCGTAGCGTAAGTAAACGACGCGCGAGCCAAAGGTCCGCGTCTCCACGAGATTCAGGTGAACCAGTTGATCGAGCGACGGAAAGAACGGTTGCCCTCCGCCGACAATCACGGGGTAGACGAACAGCTGGAAGTCATCGACCAGTCCGAGTTTGATCGCCTCGGCCGCCAGGTCGGCTCCGCCGATCGCCACGTCCTTCCCGGATCGTTCCTGCAGCTCGGCAACCTCTTCGGCGATGGTGCCACGTGCCAGGCGCGCATCGCTCCCCACTTCGTCGAGTGTGTGGGAGAACACGACCTTGGGCAACGGATTCCAGATCTCTGCGAACTCACGCGCGTAGTCGGTTAGTTCGGGGTCCTCGTGCGCCGTCTTCCAGTACGTCATCGTTTCGTACAGCCGCCGGCCGAGGAGATGGCCGCCGAGTGCGCGGACCCGCTCGTTGTGGAAGCGGTGCAGCTCCTCGTCTGGAGCGCCCCAGTCGAAGTTGCCGTCGGGCCCATAGATGAAGCCGTCCAGCGACACACTCATCGAATAGATCAGATTCGGCACGATCATTCCTCCTCTCTCAGTGAACCTACTCGGTTGCCACGCGCGTCTATGGTGGACCGATGACACCGGTCAAGCAGGTCCAGGTCACTTTTGACTGCGCAGAACCTGAGCGCGTCGCTCGTTTCTGGTGCGATGTGTTGGGGTATGTCGTACCGCCGCCACCGGAGGGGTTTGCTAGTTGGGACGATTTCAACCGCGCGTTGCCGCCCGAGAGTCAGGGTTCAGCCTACGCATGCGTCGATCCCTCCGGCGTTGGCCCGCGACTGTTCTTCCAGCGCGTTCCCGAAGCCAAGGTCGTCAAGAATCGACTGCACCTTGATGTGCGGGTCGGCACGGGGCTCGTAGGTGACGAGCGCCTGACGGCACTGGAGAGCGAAAGCACACGATTGGTCGCGCTCGGCGCTACACGCGTGCGACTGCTGCCTGCGGATGATGAAAACGAATCATGCATCGTGATGCAGGACATCGAGGGAAACGAGTTCTGCTTGGACTGAGGGGTTTCAGCTGAGCTGCTCGGCCAGGCCGATGATGATGCCCTCAGGGCCGCGCACGAAGCAGAGCCGGTAGAAGTCCTCGTACTGCGCGATCTCGCCGACGAGCTCGGCACCGTGACTGCGCAGGCGGGCAACGACGTCGTCGATGTCGTCGACAGTGAACATGATGCGGCCTATGCCAAGCGTGTTCGCCGGGGCGATGGCCGGCTCGGCTCTGA
>JAXDJL010000176.1:0-3581 GCA_034665685.1 Actinomycetota bacterium
GAGCGAACCCAGGAGCTGTTCCAGAAGTTCTCACGTTTGGACGCGCCGGAAAGCGGAACCGGTCTGGGCCTTTACGTGTCGCGCACGATCGCGCGTGCGCACGGGGGAGATCTCGTGCTCTCCGGAGATGCAACCTCGGGCTGCACCTTCAAGCTGACGCTTCCCCTGCGATAGTTCTTTGTACCCCTAATAGGAGGTCTTGCGAACCTCGATTGGGTGAACCGGCTAGCGATGCCTCAACCTTCGGATCGTGTGCACCTCCATCAGAAGGAAGAACGTCGATAGGCTCGCACCAATCCAGGCCATCCCTGGGCTTAGCGGGGCCAAGAAAAGAGAACCCCGAAAGAGGATGGCGGCGATCAGTAGCCATAGAGTGAGTCCGACCCGCTTCCCAACGGTGCCTTCCACGGAGGGGGGTACCCCAAAGCTCACTGGAAATCGGCTGCTGACGGGAAGGCATACCCACCCCCAAACCGTCACCCCAATAGCGGACCCCAACAGCGTGAATAGCAGGAACGTCATCTACATTCCTTCCACTGTTAAACGTTCAGCTCTTGGTGACATTCAAGCGAATCCGAACCGTTGAGCCTGCGCAAAGGGTCCCCACGTTCCCAAAAAAGTGCGGGCGGGGGGATTCGAACCCCCACGCTCTTTCGAGCACCGGCACCTAAAGCCGGCGTGTAAGCCATTCCACCACGCCCGCGCGCCTCGAATCCTACGGGTCGGATACGCGTCCTAAGGCGCGAGGCGTTCCAGCGACCATCCGAAGTCGGAGCGCGTGTAGCGGAAGCGGTCGTGGAGCCGGTTCGCTCGGCCCTGCCAGAGCTCAATCGTCTTGGGGGTCAATCTGTAGCCTCCCCAATAGGGGGGCCGGGGCACGCGGCCATCGGCGAACTCCTGGTCCGCCACGCGCATCCGTTCCTCGAGCTCTCGCCTATCCGCCACGGGCGTTGACTGGCGGGACGCCCAGGCGCCGAGCTTGCTCTCCAAGGGCCGAGACGCGAAGTACTCGTCGGACTCGGATGCGGGCACGCGCATGACGTCTCCGGCAACCGAAACCTGGCGGTGAAGATCGGGCCAGTAGAAGACCAGAGCGGCGTGAGGATTCGCCGACAGCTCGCGACCCTTATGACTCTCGTAGTTCGTGAAGAAGACGAAACCCGAGGCATCGAAACCCTTCAGCAGAACGGTGCGCGCCGAAGGCACGCCGTCCTTGTCGGCGGTTGCCAAAGTCATGACGTTGGGCATCCCGGGATAGGCGGCCAGCGCACCCTCGAGCCACAGCGCGAATTGGACGACGGGATCCACGTCGAGATCAGTTTGATCGAGTCCATCGTCGAGCTGCTCGCGTTGCAACGACGAGATCTTCCTGCTCAGCTCCGAGAAATCCGGCGGCGTCACCTGCTCACCCCCAGCTTCTCGGCTAATGACCTGAACGCGCGGCCCCTGTGACTGAAGACCAGCTTCTCCTCGAGTGGTATCTCAGCCATCGTGCGAGTTTCGCTCTCAGGTATCACGTGAGGGTCGTACCCGAAGCCCATCGATCCGCGTGGCTCCAAGACAATACGGCCCTCACAAGAGCCTTCCGCCGTCACCTCCCGCAGGTTGGGCGACACGAACGCGGCGACGCACCGGTAACGACACGTCAAGAGCTCTTCCGGGATCCCGTCGAGCTCTTGCACGAGCAAACTGTTGTTCTCGCGATCCGTGGATCCTTCGCCCGCGAAGCGCGCGGACAGAACGCCGGGCCTCCCGCCCAACACGTCTACCTCGAGCCCGGAGTCATCCGCCATCGCCGGCATCTTGGTCGCGTGGACCACCGTCCGGGCCTTGGCGAGTGCGTTCTCCTCGAATGTCGAGTACGGCTCCTGCAACTCGAGATCGGGTGCCACTTCGTCGAGCGGAATCAGCTGGAACCGCGGCAACAAGAGAGCCACCTGCTCGAGCTTGTGCCGATTACGGGACGCGAAGACCGTTTTCATTCGATGACCGGGGCTCCGAGGGCGGCGCTCTGATGGGCGGAGAGCTCGCCTATCCCTTTCGTCGCTAGATCGAGCAGCTCGTCGAGCTCCTTGCGGTCGAAGGTGCCGTCCTCGGCGGTTCCCTGCACCTCGACCAGACGGCCGGAGCCCGTCATCACAACGTTCATGTCCACTTGGGCGGTGGAGTCCTCCGCGTAGTTGAGGTCGAGACATGGGCTGCCCTCGATGATTCCTACGCTTACCGCCGCCACGCTGTCGAGAAGCGGGAGCTCGGTCATCCGGCCCTGCTCGATGAGGAGGTTGAACGCGTCGACCAGCGCGACGTAGGCACCCGTGATCGACGCGGTCCGAGTGCCACCGTCGGCCTGCAACACATCGCAGTCGAGCCACACGGTCCACTCCCCCATCGCCGCCATATCGGTGACCGCACGCAGCGAGCGCCCGATGAGGCGTTGTATCTCTTGGGTGCGTCCGGAAGGCCTCCCCTTGTTCACCTCGCGCGAGACGCGCTCGTTGGTAGCTCGAGGGAGCATCGAATACTCAGCGGTGACCCAGCCTCGGCCCTTACCGGCCATCCAGCGAGGAACGCCTTCTTCGAGGCTTGCGGTGCAGATGACCTTGGTGCTGCCCATGGAGGCCAGGCAGGAACCCTCGGCGTTCGGCATGAATCCGGTGATCAGTTCGACCGGACGAAGCTCGTCCGGCTGCCGGCCGTCGACCCGGCTCAACCTCCGACCTCGTAGACGTTCCCGTCGTCGGCGAGCTCCAGGGCGGTTCCTTGCGCCGTCTTGTGCGCCTCGGCCAGCGTGAGCCCCAGATCTCGTCCGGGGGGCAGATGCGTGAGCACGAGATGGGCGACTCCGAACTGAGCGGCGAGGGCGGCCGCCTCCGATGCCCTGAGATGCCCGTCGGAAACCGGATCGTGGTCCTGCTTCGTTGCCTCGCACAGAAAAACATCTGCGTCATGGGCGAGACCGGCGAAGTCTGCTTCTAGAGCGGTATCCGATGAGTATGCGAGAACGCCGTCGGGGTCCTCGATGCGCATGCCATAGGTGTCACACCAATGCTGCATCTGGAAGAACGAGAAGCGCAGCTTCTCGATCTCGATCGAGCTACCAGCCGTCACCTCGCGCAGGTCGAAGATCACGTCCACATCGGTGGCGTACGCGTTGACGCGCTCCAACGTCTCGGCGTTAGCCCACAGAGGGATCGCCGGAAGCGGTTCGGGGCCTCCAAACCCTCGCGCGTGCAGCGCCTGAAAGACATCGACGGTGTGATCCGGATGGCGGTGCGACAAGACGATCCCATCGAGCTCCTCGTAATCGATGTAACCGAGGAGGTTCCGCCAGCTGCCACCACCGGCATCCATCCAGAGAGACATCTCGCCGGCGCGGATGAGATACCCGGATGCCGCGCGGTCTTGCGTCGCGAACATCCCGGAGCTTCCCAGAACCGTGACCGAGAAGCTCATGCTCCGCCCTCCGTCACCCAAGGGCGATATTCGGTCTCCGCGAAGGCCGGACCCAGGAGCACGCGGCTGAGCTCTCCGAACATGCCCCGTTCGCTCGAGGCGATGAAGCGGTGCCGTCCCGGCTCGTC
>JAXDJL010000177.1:0-8692 GCA_034665685.1 Actinomycetota bacterium
GCGCAGGCCCGAAGACCTCGTGCTGAACGATCTCGGCGCTTTGATCGGCGCCCGAGATGAGGGTCGGTTCGAACCAGTAGCCCTTCTCCATCCCCTCCGGTCGTCCGCCGCCCATGAGGATCTTGGCTCCCTGGTCGCGCGCGCGGTCGACGAATCCCTGAACCCTGTCGAACTGCGCCTGATTGATCAGGGGGCCCATGTCTGTGGTCCGTTCCATCGGATCCCCTAGCCGCATCTCCGCGGTCAGGTCCGAGACACGCGCGATCAGCTCGTCCCAGATCGGACGCTGCACGTAGATGCGGGTCGCCGCGGTGCAGTCCTGACCGGTGTTGATGAACGACCCGGCGATGCATCCTTGCGCCGCCGCTTCGAGGTCGGCGTCCTCGTACACGATGAACGGGGCCTTGCCGCCGAGCTCCATGTGCAGGCGTTTGATCGTGGGAGCGGTCGCGGCGATCACCGTGGCAGCGGTCTCGACCGACCCGGTAAGCGACACCATGTCGACGTCCGGGTGCGACACGAGAGGCTCCCCGACTTCCTGGCCCCGCCCCGTCACCACGTTGAGCACTCCGTCCGGCATCCCCGCGTCCTTGGCGATCCGAGCGAGCTCGAGCGTGCTGAACGGCGTCCAGGGGGCCGGCTTAAGGACGACGGTGTTACCGGCCGCTAGCGCCGGCCCTATCTTCCAGACGGCCATCATGATCGGGTAGTTCCACGGCGCCACTTGGCCCACAACTCCAACCGGCTCCCGCCGCAACCAGGACGAATAGCCGGGGAGGTACTCCGCGGCCGCGGATCCTGCGAGGACGCGCGAGATGCCACCGAAGTACTTCAGTTGGTCGGCGGCCATCGGCACGTCTCCGTCCGCCGCCAGTTTCATCGTCTTGCCACCCTGGAGAACCTCGAGTCGCGCGAGCTCCTCGGCGCGCTCTTCGACAAGCTCCCCCATCTTCCACAGGATCGCACCGCGCTCGCCGGGCCCGAGGTTCGACCAGCGTCCGTCCTCGAATGCTTCGCGGGCCGCTTCGACTGCGCGGTCGACGTCTTCCGAGGCCCCGCGAGGAACGGTCCCGACTATCTCCTCGTTCGCGGGGTTCTCGATCTCGTCGACCTTCCCGGATGCGGCTTCTACGAACTCGCCGCCGATGAACATTCCGCTGGAATACATGGAACCCCCTAGCTATGAGTGCGGGTCGGCGTCAATGCTAGGGGTCCTCATCCCCGCATCCAATCCCCCTCCGTCCCACAGGCGAACCGGCCTTTGTACAGAGTGGAGCTAGTCCTATTTGTTGAGGGTGAACTCATCAAGGACCAGGTCGTCCGAGGTGATCGCCTTGACGTTGATGCCGCCCAAAGTCCCGGAGACCGCGACGAAGTGATGGCTGTCGTCGTCCGAGGCGACCCTGACCGGGTATCCGTCGGGGCACTCGTCCAACCCGTACAGGACATTCCCGGCGCCGCCGGTGACGACGTACATCGGTCCCCCCTCCGGGGCGAACCGCTGATAGGCGTGATCGTGACCGTTCAGCACCAGATCGACCCCTTCATTCTCGAACAAGGGGACCCAGTCGGCCTGCACGGCCGGAGTGCCGTCGTGACGCGAGCAGCTGTACGCGGGCTGATGGAAGACCACGACCTTCCAGATGGCTTCGGAGCTGCCCAGGGCTCCCTCGAGCCAGTCCATCTGCTCCGCCGAGCCCGGATCGTTCGCGTCGAGAACGAAGATCTCGGCGTCCCCGATCACCTCCGAGTACCAGCGGTCGGGCATCCCCAACAGCTCCATGACCGCGGCCCCCCCGTCCGCCTCGATGTCGTGGTTCCCGAGCGACGCGATGACGGGGAGATCTTCGGCCCCTACCCATCCGTAGGGCTCCTCCCAAGCCTCGTGGAAGTCCTCGGATTCGCCCGAGGGATAGATGTTGTCCCCCGTCGTGACGAGGGCATCGGCCGAATGGTCGGTGACCCACTCGTGCACCGCGGCCGCTACCTCGCTCTCATCTTCGCTCCCCACCCCGAAGTCCCCGATGACGGCGAACTCGAACGAGCCCTCGGTGCGCGGGCCCGGGGTCTCTGCAAGCGGCGCGGCTCCCTCAGATGGCGGATCGTTCACGCAGCCGGCGAAGGTGAGGGCCAGCGCGAGAGTGCACAACGCCATCCGGCGCGGCAACACGATCCGCGACTTCCTTGCCGGCGCGCTCATGGCTACTCCTCCAGCACCTCGGTCGCCTTGAGCGCGAGCCAGATCTCGAACTGGTTCTCGGGAAGAGACAGATCGCGTCCCAGAAGGTCCTCGGCCTGGTGGACGCGGTACCTGAGCGTGTGGCGGTGAACGCCCAGCGCTTCGGCCCCCGGCTCCCAGCGTCCCCCTTCCTGGACGAACGCGCGGAGGGACGCAACCAGATCCGAGGAGCGGTCTCTGTCGCGGTCGATCAGAGGGCCGAGCACCGAACGGACGAACCCTTCGAGCACCGGCCGCGGCTGCGCTCCCAGGAGGAAACCGTAGGAGCCGAGATCCTTGGGTGAGGCCACGTCACCGGCGTGGGGAGCGGCCCGCAGAGCGAACACGGCGGCGAGGTACGAGTCGCGGGCCGCCACGGGAGCGAGAGTTTGGCCGACGCCCACCCTCACGTCGAACCCGGTCCCGTCCGAGTCGGAGTCGAACGGAGGCGATGACCGCAGTTCGGCGACCAGCGCGGTCGCGAGCTCAACCGGGTCATCGTGGGCAACCAGAGCCGTAATCCGGTTGCCGCTCACGGTGCTGCGAACGCGACGCGTCCTCGCGCCGAGAGACGTGTCTACCGCGATCGCGAGTTCCTCAAGGGCCTGCGCGTCGTAGATGCCCGAGGGCTGCACCACGATCGCTGTGACCGGCAAGCCGGCGGGGAACCCCACGAGCTCGAGCCGCCGCTCGAGATCCGGGCCGGTCAAGCGGCCGGCCCACGCCTCGCTGAGGATGTCCCCGGCCACCCGTCGCTCGGCCTGTATGACGGCGCGCCGCGAGGCAAGGAGAAGGCCAAGAACTGTGACTCCGTGGTGCACGACTATCCGGTCGCGAGGTCCGAGACGATCCGGCTTGCCGAACACCAAGACGCCTTCGACCCGTTTCCCTGCCGCAACGACAAGCCCGACGCGGCTTCCGTCCGGGCCCGTTTCGGCAACGGTTTGCGGCCCTCCGCGCTCGAACAACGCGGACGGCAAGCCGGCCCACACCGCTCCGTGTTCAGGGAGAGGCGCCGACGACGAGGCCGCTTGCGCGCGCACCTCGCCGCGAAGGTCGAACAAGATCGCCCAGCCGCCGGCCAACTCGCTCATCTCCTCGAGGACGTCGGCGGGACCGGCCCCCTCGGAGACGAGCGCGGCCAAACGCTCGTGCACCTCGACGGACATCTGTGCATCCCTCACGCGGTCCTCGGCCAGGCGAGAGGAAACCGCCTCCGCGATGGCGATGAAGGGAACGGGATAAGGAACCTCGAGCACGGGGAATCCCTCGCGCTCCGCCGCTCGCGCGATCGGGGCCGGGATCTCATCGAAGCCGAACCCCACCCCGAAACCCAGCCCGGCGATGTCCGCAGCCACCAGGCGGCGGATGTAGCTCCGCTGCAGAGCGGGTGAGTCCTTGATGCCCATGCCGGTCGTGAGCAGGAGCTCACCTCCGGAGAGCCAGGGGGTGGGGTCCTGGAGCTCCGAGGTGTGGGCGCTGCGGATCGCCCGATCGAGCCCGTCGGAGCCCGCCACGACCTTGAGGCCGAGCCCCGGGAGTTCGAGCAGGTCGCGGATCGAGATCGACATCTTCTCCAGAGTGTACAAACCGGTTTCGCCTACTTTGCCGGGCTGCACCTAAGGAGGGACCTGGACCGGGTGCAAGCTTGCCTCGAGGGGGGCGTCCACCCGAGGCCGCGCATGCGAAGGGGGTCCGATATGAGTCGTGAGATCCCGAGCGTGTGGCCGGGGCCGAACTCGACCGAGCTGACCAAGAGGCGCGATCAAGCGGTCCCCCGCGGCGTCTTCAACACCGTTCCGATCTTCGTTGCCGGAGGCGATGGCGCGTCTTTGACCGATGTCGACGGGAACAGGTACATCGACTTCGCCGGCGGTCTTGGGGTTCTGAACGTGGGCCGAGGCAATCCCCGAGTGATGGAAGCCGTACGCGCCCAGACGGAGGCGTTCATCCACGAGTGCTTCCACGTCGCCATGTACGAGGGTTACATCGAGCTCGCCGAAACCCTCAACCGTTTGGTTCCGGGGGACCACGAGAAGATGACAATGCTCGCGAACTCGGGGGCCGAGGCGATCGAGAACGCCGTCAAGATCTCGCGCTATGCCACCGGTAAGGACGCGGTCATGTCCTTCACCAACGCGTTCCACGGTCGGACCTTGATGGGCATGACGCTCACTGCGAAGGAGATGCCCTACAAGCGAGGGATGGGGCCATTCGCTCCCGAGACCTACCGGCTTCCGTTCGCGTACTGCTACCGGTGCCCCTTCGGCCTGGAGCATCCATCGTGCGGCATCGCGTGCGCGGAGCATGTCGCCGACGTCATCGACTCTCAGGTCGGACGCGACGCCGTCGCCTGCATGGTGATCGAGCCGGTGCAAGGAGAGGGTGGTTTCGTCGTGGCGCCCGATGACTTCCTCCCCGCACTCCGCGCCATCTGTTCCGAGCGCGAGATCCTTCTGGTCGACGACGAGGTCCAATCGGGGATGGGCCGCACCGGCAAGTTGTTCGCCACCGAGCACTACGGCGTCGTCCCCGACATCGTCGCAAGCGCGAAGTCGCTCGGAGCGGGGTTCCCCATCTCGGCGGTAACGGGACGAGCCGAGGTCATGGAAGCCCCTCACGTCGGGGCCCTCGGAGGTACGTACGGCGGCAACCCGGTGGCATGCGCGGCCGCGCTGGCGGTCCTGCAGGAGATGACGGAAACCGATCTACTGCAGCGCGCCGAGCGACAGGGCGTCTTGATCATGGACAGGCTGAAGCCTTTGGAGGAAGACCTGAAGATGGTCGGCGAGGTGCGGGGCCTGGGACCGATGATCGGGCTGGAGCTCGTTACCGACAAGCTGACGAAGGAGCCGCACAAGATCGCGACCGCCGCCGTCGTCAAACGATGTCACGAGCGAGGGCTTTTGATACTCAAGGCAGGCACCTACGACAACGTGGTCCGGTTGCTCGCACCTCTCGTTATCTCCGACGAGGACCTTCATGAGGGTCTGGACATCCTCGTCGATGCCCTGCGATGGGCCGACGGAGGCATGAATTGATGCTCGTCGACGGCGAGGCGGTCGAAGGGAAAGGGCCCCCCGTCGATGTCGTCAACCCGGCGACGGAAGAGGTGATCACTGCCGTTCCGTCGGCGTCGTCGGAACAGGTGTCACTCGCGGTAGGCGCGGCGCGTCGGGCCTTTGCGTCGTGGAAGAGCACGCCCGCGGCGGAGCGAGGCGAAATGATGCAGGCGCTGGCTGTCTGGATGAGAGAGCACACGGATGAGATCGCGACCACGCTCACCCAGGAGGGCGGCAAACCGCTCGTCGAGAACCGCGACGAGATTGGATGGAGCGCGTCGTGCCTCGACTTCTACGCGATCCTCGGCAGGACCGACCGCGGCAGGATCGTTCCCTCGGGTGAGGCGGGACAACTCTCGCTCGTGATCAAGGAACCGTACGGCGTGGTTGCCGCGATCGTCCCGTGGAACTATCCGATCCTCCTCCTCACCTGGAAGCTCGCGCCCGCCCTCGCCGCGGGCAACACGGTGGTGGTGAAGCCCTCCCCTTTCACACCCCTCTCCACGCTCAAGCTGGCCGAGGGGATCGCCGAGTTCTTCCCGCCCGGCGTCGTGAACGTGGTGACGGGCGACGCTCCCACCGGCAAACAACTCGTCGACGAGCGCGACGTATCGCTGATCGCGTTCACGGGCTCGGTGGAGACCGGCAAGGCCGTGATGCGCGCCGCCGCGGACCGGTTGGCCAAGGTTCATCTGGAGCTCGGTGGCAAGGACGCCTTCATAGTTTGCGAAGACGTCGATCTGGACGTGGCCGCGAAGGGCGCGGTGTGGGCTGCCTTCCTCAACGCCGGCCAGGTGTGCACGTCTGCGGAGCGCTTCTACGTGGTCGATGACGTCTACCCGGACTTCGTCGACGCTGTCGTGCGCGAGACGAAGGGCCTGGTGGTCGGAGATCCCATGAAAGAAGAAACCGACATCGGTCCGATGGTGCGGGGCGTCCAGCGAGACAAGGTCGAGGGCCAGTTGGAGCGGGCAACCGCCGCCGGAGCAACGATCCTCCAGGGGGGAGACCGCGGCGGCTTCGACCGGGGATTCTTCCTGGCGCCGACCGTGGTCGTGGACGTCGACGAACGCATGGATCTCTTCCGAGAGGAAACGTTCGGGCCGGTTGCGCCTATCGCGCGGGTGCGGTCTCTCGACGAGGCGATCGAGCTGACCAACGCCAGCGATTACGGGCTGGGAGCGAACGTCTACACGCGCCGGATGGATCACATGTTGAAGGCGATGGAGGGCATCGAGGCCGGGACGGTGTGGTTCAACGACCCGTTGACGGACAACGAGGCCGCTCCGTTCGGAGGCACCAAGTCGTCGGGCAACGGCCGAGAGCTGGGCGTCGAGGGTCTCGACGATTTCCGGCAGGCCAAGCACGTTCACATCGACACGAAGATGGACGCCAAAGCGTGGTGGTACCCGTACGCTGATTACGTGCGCCACCAAGCCGAACACGGAACTGCCCCCGGATAGTGGCCCGCCCAGCAGACGTCCTGAGGGATCTAACGGCGAAAAGTCGGACGGACCACCATGCCTAACGTCCGCCTCGAGAGCGTCACCAAGGAATTCAAAGAGACCGTCGCGGTCGACGACATCACGCTGGACATCGGCGACGGAGAGTTCTTCTCCCTCCTCGGCCCCTCTGGGTGCGGCAAGACCACCACCCTTCGCATGATCGGTGGCTTCGAGGAGCCGACGGCCGGCGCGATCTATCTGGGCGAGCAAGACGTGACGGGCACTCCCCCCTATAAGCGGAACGTGAACACTGTGTTCCAGTCTTACGCCCTCTTCCCACACCTCAACGTTTTCGAGAACGTTGCCTTCGGGCTACGTCGCGCGAAGGTTCCTAAGGACGAGATCCCCTCCCGGGTCGAGGAGATGCTGAAGTTGGTTGATCTCGCCGGCTACGGAACACGACGCGTGAATCAACTCTCGGGCGGGCAACAACAACGGGTCGCGCTCGCTCGGGCTCTGGTGAACGCGCCGGACGTCCTCCTTCTGGACGAGCCCTTGGGAGCACTCGATCTCAAGCTCCGCAAACAGATGCAGCTGGAGTTGAAGCGCATCCAATCCGAGGTTGGAATCACGTTCATCTACGTGACGCACGATCAAGACGAGGCGATGACCATGTCCGAGCGGATCGCGGTGATGAACGCCGGGCGTTTCGAACAAGTCGGAGCTCCCCGTGAGGTATACGAAACTCCGCGCACGGCGTTCGTCGCCGGGTTCCTCGGAGCGTCCAACCTGCTAGCGGGAGAGGTCGAAAGTGTCGACGGCGCTGTCGCGAAGGTTCGGTTGTCAGGAGGGAGCACGATCTCGCTGCCTGCCGACAGGCTCCCTGCATCCAGCGGCCCGGTCAAGGTCGGAGTGAGACCCGAGAAGCTCCGAGTGCAGCGCGCCGGCGGTCCCACCGGTCAGAAGGAAACCAATTCGATCGCCGCGCGGGTCAAGGTTTCGACCTACCACGGCGTAAACACAACCTACTCGTGCACGGCAGCCGACGGAACGGATGTCGTCGTTTATGTACAGAATCTCGATGCCCAGGAAACGACTTTGGAGCCGGGCACGGAAGTGCAGCTCACATGGGATCCGCAATACACGTTCGCAGTCGAGGCAGGGACAACAACCAAGGAGGGGAACGATGTCTGAAAAAAGAGAGATCCGTACCAATGAGAGCATCGACCTTCCACTTCTGCGGGGCCTGACCCAGGCTCGGATCTCGCGGCGCGACATGCTCAGGTACACGGGCGTGGGAATGGGTAGCGCGGGACTCGCCGCGTTCTTGGCGGCGTGCGGAGTATCCGGGAGTGACGACAACTCCCAGACACCCTCAGAGGCCGCCTCCATATGGGACACGGCGAAGAAAGCGGGCGTGCTCAACTTCGCGAACTGGGAGCTTTACATCGACCGCGCTCGCGTCAACGGCAAGTTCGTCCATCCCTCACTCGATCAGTTCGAGAAGGAGTCCGGGATCAAGGTCAACTACACGGAGCCGATCCTCGAGAACGAGCAGTTCTTCGCCAAGATTCAGCCGTCGCTGACGGCGGGCAAGGACACAGGGTACGACCTCATTGTGCTCAGCAACGGTGCGGTGCTCGCGAAGATGATCCGCAACGACTGGCTCATCCCGCTGGATCACAGCTACCTGAAGAACTTCGAGGCACACGCCGCCGATTCTTACAAAGACCCGAGCTACGACCCGGGGAACCAGTACACGGTCCCGTGGCAGTCCGGCATCACAGGGATCGGGTACAACCCCAAGCTCACGGGCCGGAAGATCACGAGCTACGACGACCTCTTCGACCCCGCGTTCGAGGGCAAGGTCGGGATGATGGGCGACGCGCTCGACCTTCCGAACCTCGCCATGGTGGGTCTCGGCATCGCGCCCGAGACATCGACCCCGGACGACTGGCAGAAAGCTG
>JAXDJL010000178.1:0-4392 GCA_034665685.1 Actinomycetota bacterium
GGCAGATTCCTAGCGGAGGCGGACGGGAATCGAACCTGCCAATGAGCCGCGCAGCGGCGAGGCGGGTGAGATCGGCATCGGGCCAGGCGGGGCCGCCGGAGCAGGTTTTGGCGGAGGCGGACGGGAATCGAACCCGCCAGGCCCGGTTAGGGGCCTCACCGGTTTTGAAGACCGGGAGGGACACCAGTCCCCTTTCGCCTCCAGGAGGGCCTCGATAGTAATGGGCGTTTCGGGGTAACTTTAGGGGTGACGCCTTGGGCAGGCGTCAGAGAAGAGAACCGTCGCGTTATACCGAGATATTTCTGGACGAACCGCGACCAAAGGGGCCGTGTGGGTTTGATGGGGACCAGGGTCGAGGACATGACCGAGCAGAACACCGACGAAGACCACGATCTCGTCGGCCGTGTCCGAGAGGGCGACGACCGCGCCCTCAGCACGCTCCTAGCGCGCTACCGAAACTTCGCTCGATCCAAAGCTCGCTCCTACTTCCTCGCCGGATCCGACAAGGAAGACGTCGTGCAAGAAGGCATGATCGGTCTCTTCAAGGCGATCCGCGACTTCGATCTCGCACAAGAGACACCGTTCCGCGCCTTCGCCGAGCTCTGCATCTCGCGTCAGATCCTCACCGCGATCAAAACCGCGAACCGACAGAAGCATCAACCTCTCAACTCCTCGGTATCACTGGATGCGCCCGCTTACCGAGACGGCAACAGCGATCAATCGGTCGCCGACAACCTGAAGGCCTCTCATCTTTCAGATCCCATCGAGCTCGTCATCTCGGCCGAAGAGGTCGAGGCTTTGAAGGAGTCGATGCGCGAGAACCTCACGGACCTAGAAGGTGACGTGCTCCGCCTCTACATGGACGGCAAGTCCTACGAAGAGATTGCCGTCGTCCTGGGCAACCACGTGAAGTCGATCGACAACGCGTTGCAGCGCATCAAGCGCAAGCTCCAGCGACACATCGCCCAGCGCGACGCCAGCGTCTCGCAGGGTTAAGCCCACACCTTCCTACGACGGGGCGCCCAACCTCCGCTGAGCGGCTCATGCCCCTCCAGCGCGAGCAGGGCCCTCTTGCGATCGAGGCCACCAGAAAAACCTCCGAGGCTTCCGTCTGCGGCAACGACGCGGTGACAGGGGATCACGATCGGGATCGGGTTCGACCCGACGGCCCCTCCGACGGCGCGGGCCGAGGTGCCCGCAGCGGCGGCGAGTGCGCCGTAGCTGGTCAGCTCGCCGTACGGCACCTCCATGAGCAGCTTGAGGATCCGACGCGAGAAGGAAGTAGCCAGCCCAAGGTCGAGAGGCAGGTCGAAGGTCCGGGCCCTGCCCTGCAGATAAGTATCCAACGCCTCTTTGGCACCTCGCAGGAGCTCGTCCTCGGACTCCACGAGGTCGAAGCCCGGCGCAGACGGCTTGAAGCCGACCCCCATCCAGATCATGCAGATCCCGCTCGGCGATGCGGCGACCGTCAGCTCCCCGAGAGTTGACTGCATCTTCGAGTAACGCAATCGAGCCATGCGTTTAGCCTAGAACAATGGACGGCCCGATCGAAAGAATTGATCACATAGATCTTCGCGACCCCATCCTCATCGCGGCGTTCCGTGGATGGAACGACGCTGGCGATGCCGCCACCTTTGCCGCGGAACATCTCGCGCGCGTGTGGAAGGCGACGAAGATCGCATCGATCGATCCCGAAGAGTTCTACGACTTCCAAACGGTCCGCCCTCAGGTCGAGCTCGTCGACGGCGTTACTCGAAAGATCACCTGGCCCGCTAATGAGTTCTGGGCCGCGAAGCTGGCCGGATCTCCCCACGATGTGATCCTTTTGGTCGGCGTCGAACCGAGCCATCGGTGGAAAACCTTCTGTCGCTTGGTAGTCGATGTGGCACTCGAGTACAAGGTCGGACTCGTGATCACGCTGGGCGCACTGCTTGCCGACGTTCCTCACTCCCGACCGGTTCCGATCACGGGCACCGCGGTGGACGCCGATCTCATCGAGAGGCTCGGCCTAAGCCGGTCGAGGTATGAGGGACCGACCGGCATCGTGGGCGTTCTGCACGAGGCTTTCGCCAAGAGCGGCATCGGTTCCGCAAGCCTGTGGGGAGCGGTGCCGCACTATCTCGCGGTTACTCCGAATCCCAAAGCGGCACTCGCTCTCGTAGACAAGGCCGTTGCGCTTATCGGTGCACCCGCCGAGATCGACGATCTCCAGCGCGCGTCGCTCGCTTATGAGGAGCGCGTGACCGAGGTCGTCGCGTCCGACGAAGACGTCCAGGGCTACGTGCGTCTGCTGGAAGAGCGAGCCGACGACCGGGACCCGGAGGAGATGAATCCGCACGATCTCCCATCGGGCGAGGCGCTGGCGGAGGAGTTGGAGAAATACCTGCGTGATCAGGGGGAAGGCAACCGCGGATAGCCCCGGCGATGCCTAGAGGCCGGGTGCCTAGAGGCCGGGCCACTCCTTCTTCTCTTCCTTGACCTCGGGCCAGTCGCTGCCGCTGCTCTCCTTGGGCGCCAAGATGTCGCCGAGATCCTGGGTCTTTGCCCCCTTGATGTCGCCGGCCGCGCTGAGGAGATCGTCGAGCGAGGCGCGCGCCTTTCCTTCCAACCGGATGCGCAGGGCGGCCAATACGTCCGCCTGTGGGTCGGCGAGCCCCGCTCCCCGATCTATCTCCGCGAGCACCTCGGCCGCCCGGCGGATCAGCTTCCTGTCCGACGAGATCTGGCCGCGGGCTTCCTTCAGCTGCTTCTCGAGAACTTCCTGGGCGTCTTCCTCCACCCCCAGAGGCTAGCGGAACCCGCGTTCCTAGGGGTGCCCCCCGGGCGCACCCGACCTATCAAGTTTTTTTGGGCTCTTGCCGATAGGCCTCCAGAACTAGTCACCGGAGAGAGACCTCGGGGAGGTCATGGATGATCTTCAGCGCGGAGATACGGGGGCCGGAGTCGGGGAGGGACCAGGGAGTCTCCGCCCGCCCGGTCACACTTGACGAGCTGCTGCGGCAGCTGAAGACGCACGATCCCTATACGGCGGGGCACTCTCGCAGGGTCGCCTCCTATGCCGCGATGATCGCCCGGCTCCTCGGCCTGTCCGAGAGGCAAACAGACCTCGTCCGCCGCGCCGGACTCGCTCACGACATCGGGAAGCTCGCGGTTCCCCGCGATCTGTTGGCCAAGAACGTCGGCCTATCGATCGAAGAGTTCCAGAAGATCCGAACGCACTCATCCGCCGGCGGTCGGCTGTTGGAGCGCATCGACGGGGGGGCCGAGCTGGCACACATCGTGGAGCATCATCACGAGCATTGGAACGGCGATGGATACCCGTCGGGACTCTCGGAACTCGATATTCCGTTCGAAGCGCGAGTGATCCTCGTGGTGGACGCATTCGATGCGATGACAACGGCCCGTCCTTACGATCCAAGGATCAGCAGCCGAGCCGCTCTGCAAGAGATCGAGCACTGCAGCGGCCAACAGTTCGATCCCTTGGTCGTGGAAGCGCTGAGGCACGCGATGGAAGAGGAGTTGCTCCTGCAAGTCGACATGGCTCCGGCGATTCTGCTGTAGAAGGAACGCGCATCGCTCGCTAGGCTGGAGCGATGTCTCCCGGGCTCCTGGTCACGTCATCTTTCCTTCCGGGCAGGGGAGGCATCGAGACCTACCTCGCGAAGCTGTGTGACCTCCTGGCCCCGAGTCTCACCGTCTTGGCCCCGCCGCGCCGGGATGGCGAGCCGTTGCTACAGGACCTCGATTATCCGACCTTTCCATTCTCCCGTCGGATCCCCCTCCCCGATCGTCGGGCACTCGAGGAGATTGTCGAGACCGCTCGGCAGCTCGGCACGGATCGGGTGCTCTTCGGGACGCCTTGGCCTCTGATCCTTCTCGGCCCGGGGCTCAAGCGACGCGGCCTCAGGTACGCATCGATAGTCCACGGCGCCGAACTCGTAGCCCCGTCCGCGGTACCGATCCTCCGAACGCGCCTCCGTCGATCGCTCAGCGAAGCCGACCTGTTGCTGCCGGTGAGCGATTACACCCGGCGGCGAACCGAAAGGTTCCTTCGATCATCGGGACGACCCGTGCCACCGATGGAATTGCTGCGCGCTCGGATCGATCTCGATAGGTATCGATGCGAGGACGACCGAAGTTCTCTCAGAGCACAGATCGGTTTACCCAGCGACGGCAAGATGGTGTTGTGTTTCGGACGTCTGGTGCCGCGCAAGGGAACGCATCGGGTTATCGAGGCGATGCGCCTCGTTAGGGATCGGGTCCCGGGTGCAACACTGGTCATCGCGGGGACGGGGCCGGAGATGCGCAGGTTGAAGCGGCTCGCTTCCGCCGATAACGATCTAGTCGTTTTCACCGGACGGGTGCCGGACGAGGACGCGGCAAAGGTCTACG
>JAXDJL010000179.1:0-4355 GCA_034665685.1 Actinomycetota bacterium
GCAGCAGGCAGCTGAAAAGCATGTTCCGCGCTCCCCCCGAGCCGGAGCTCGCGGACGTCAGCGAGTACGGGCTCAAGTACGTCTGCACGATGTGCGGACTCGAGCTGAAGGTGGAGATCGCGGCGAAGGACCGGCCTCCTTCGCATTGCATGGAACCGATGGTGCTGGTGAGAACCGGCGGCAAGCCGCCCCTCACGACCGTCGAATAGGCGCTTAGAGCAGTTCCAATAGCGTCGCGTTCGCCAGCCCGCCGCCCTCGCACATGGTCTGCAGTCCGTAACGGACGTCGCGCTGCTCCATCGCGTTGAGAAGCGTCGTCATGAGACGCGTTCCGGATGCGCCGAGCGGATGGCCGAGAGCGATCGCGCCGCCGTGCACGTTGACGGCTCCCTCGAACCATTCGTCGTCGAGCCCCAACTCCTTCTTCCACGCGAGTACGACGGAAGCGAACGCCTCGTTGATCTCGACGAGACCGACTTCGTCGATGGTCAGGCCCGAACGCTCGAGGACCTTGCGGGTCGCGGGGATCGGGCCGGTGAGCATCGTGATCGGGTCGGTTCCTGCGAGAGCGAAGTCGGCGAAGCGGGCGCGCGGCTCGAGTCCCAGTTGTTCCGCCTTCTTGCGGTCCATGATCAGAACCGCCGACGCCCCGTCCGTGATCTGCGAAGAGTTCGCTGCCGTGACTACGCCGTCTTCCTTGAACGCGGGAGGAAGAGTCGCCATCTTCTCGAGGTTAGGCGTGCGGATGCCCTCGTCTGTCTCGAAGAGCTCCGTGCCGGATTCACTGTCGATCTTGATCGGATGGATCTCGCGCTTGAACGCACCTGCGGCGGTCGCTTTTCCCGCGAGCTCGTGTGAGCGTGCGCCGAACTTGTCGAGCTCCTCACGCGTCAAGCCCCATCGGTCCGCGATCAGCTCGGCCGATATCCCTTGCGGCACCAGACCACCTTCATAGCGCGCCATCAATTGGTCGCTGAATGGGAAACCGGGGCCTTGAGCGCTCGACCCCATCGGCACCCGCGTCATGTTCTCCACACCGCAGGCGATCGCGATGTCGTACGCGCCGGCCAGGACGCCCTGCGCGGCGAAGTGCGCCGACTGCTGCGAGCTCCCGCACTGACGGTCGACCGTCGTGGCGGGCACCTCTTCGGGAAGGCCGGCCGCGAGCCAGGCGTTGCGACCCACGTTTAGAGATTGTTCGCCGACCTGGGAGACGCACCCGCAGATCACATCGTCAACGGTGCCCGGCTCGATGCCCGAACGCGCGACGATCTCGGCCAGCACCTCGCCGAGGAGGTCCACCGGGTGCTTGTCCTTGAGCTTGCCGTTGCGCTTGCCGAGGGGCGTCCGGACCGCTTCGACGATGACCGCGTCACGAGTCATTTCTGCACCATCCTTGGCTCGGGGGTTTTGTATGGAACCCCTTGATTATCTCAGGTGAAGATCTTGCGCGTCATCGTGACGGTCGTGCCGTTCGAGGAGGTGTCCACGACGACCTCGTCCATCAGTTGCTTCATGAGGAAGATGCCCCGGCCCCCAGAGGCGAACGGGTCGGGGGAGCTCCTCGATTCCAGGGCGGAGAGATCGAAGCCCGGGCCCTCATCGGCCACCACGAAGCGTGCGATGTCCCCCTCGAGGACGCACCGCACCCGGAGCTCGGTCCTCGATTCCTTGCGAACGCCGTACTTCGCCGCGTTCCCGGCCGCCTCGCCCACCGCCAGCAGCACGTCGTAGCTCGTGTCCATCGGGGCGCGCAGGTCGGCCAGGAAATCAGCCACGAACTGCCGAACGTCGCGCGTCCGTTGGGGCTCGTTGGGGATGACGAACTCGCGGGTGAGACCCTCGGCGGCCGCGTCGGGCACGACCTGGAAGCTCAGCATGGCAAGGTCGTCGCGCAGGTCGGCGTCCACCCAGCTCTCGACCGCGCGACGGATCGCCTGCACCAGCTCTCCGGGCGTTCCCACTCCGTACTCGCCCATGAGGTCCGCCAGCCGGCCCTGTCCCAGAGGGCGCCCGTTGCGCGGTGCCTCCGTCACCCCGTCTGTGTAGAGGAAGAGCATGTCTCCGGGCTCGAGCTCAATGCGCCCGATCTTGTATTCCGTCTCTCGTTCGATCCCGAGCGGAAGGCTGCCCTCCCCCAGCCACACGACCTCACTTGTTCGTGCGCGATACAGGAGCGGGGGGACGTGGCCGGCGTTCGCGTACTCGAAGACGGCGCGCTCGGGGTCGAGGACGCCGTAGAGGAGCCGCACGAAACGCTCCGAGCTGAGGTGATCGGTCACCCGTTGGTTCGTTCGCTCGAGCAGGCGACCGGGGTCCTCTTCGTAAGGTGCGAAGGATCTAAGGGTGTAGCGGGCCAGGGCGGCGTCGTTCACCGCGCTCGGGCCGATCCCGCACACGTCGCCAAGGACGACCCCCATCTTCCCGTGAGACGAGATGAAGTCGTAGAAGTCGCCGCAGACCGCTCGCTTCCCCGCCGCAGGGAGGTAGGTAGCAACGAAGCTGATGCGCGGGAGCTTGGGCACGGCAGTCGGCAAGAGAGCGCGCTGGTAGCTTTCGGCTGTGTTGCGCGCCTCGATGTACAGACGCTCTGCTTCCGCCGCGTTCGCAACGCTCTCCGTGATGTCGGCGTAGGCATCGATGCGGCCGACGAAGGTCTTCTCGTCATCGAGGGCCGGGGCCGAATAAAGACGTAACACCCTGCGGGTAGGGATCAGTTGTTCGATCTCGGTCTTGAGCTCCGCGGTCGGTTCATCACGAAGACTCTGGAACCCCTCCATGAACCCTTCCGGATCCTCGGTCTGGCGCGCGATGTTTCGCAGCAACTGCACGACCGGCTGTCCGACGTGTGCACCCGGATCCACTTCGAAAAGGCGTGCAGCTTGCTTGTTGAGGAGGCGAACGATGCCGTTCCGGTCACTGAACACGATCGCCTCGTCCACCGCGTCCAAGAGCGCAAGGAGACGGAACCGCACCATCGTTGCCTGGCGGTGTTCGTCGATCTCGCCCCTTCGCCTCTCGTGGAGCTCGCGACCCAGCGTCCCGGAGAGCCACCCGGAGAACGACAGGACGCCGACGTCCAGAAGAACCGTGCTCGCGTTCGGAAGGTCGTCGGAGAGGCCCACGATCGCGAGGAAGGTCAGGACGCAGCCCCCGGCCACCGCGAGCGATGCAGGAAGGTTCCCCAACAGGCCGGCAACCGCGATGAGTGGAACGAACATGAGGGGAGCGGCCGGGACGTCCTGGTGCAGGAGAACGAACATCGCGAGAGTGAACGCGAACCCGCCTGCCAGCCCGATCAAGAGGGTCGAACGATCCTCGGGCTTCTTGGGGAGGGCTACGTGGAAGAAGAACCAGCAGGCGACGGCCCCGAGGGCGATGACGGCCAGACCTATCCGGTAGGGACTGCTTTCAAGGCCCCCCACCTGGAGAACGAGGAACACGGCGCCCAAAGTGGCCCATGCGGCCAGCTCTGAGACCCACAGCGCCCAAGTCCTGCTGCGTTTCGTCACAACTCGGTGGCCCCTGGAGATCGTCTCCGTCGTAGTCAGACTCTCGCTAACCCTACTCGTCGTGGGTCGCGCGCCAGCGACCATCCGAACGAGACGCGCGCTTCTCCTGCTCGAAACTCTCGAGATGGGCCAGCGCCGAGAACTGAGCGACGGGATGGAGGTGGGGCGGCGTGTCCGCGTACGCGCGCTCGACGATCTCCTCCACCGTCAAGGGAGCATCGTGAATCGCGGCGAGGATGGCGTCGCCTCGGGCACGCCTGTGCTCCAGCAGATCCAGGATGATCTCGCGCCCTCCGTCCAGAGGACGAAAGTGGCCCGGGTATATGCGGTCGATGTGAAGGTCGGCCAACCGGTCGAGCGAGGCGATGAAGTCCGCCATGTTGCCATCCGGGGGAGCGATCACTGAGGTGCCCTCTCCCAAGATGTTGTCGCCGGCGAAGAGGCTCGCCGCTCCCTCCAAGAAGAGACAGAGATGGTCGGAGGCATGACCGGGGGTATGTAGCGCGCGCAGGCGCGCGCCCTCCACTTCGAGCACCTCCCCGTCGTAGACGGGCACCACCTCGACACCTCCTGCAGCGTCCGTGCCGAACGCGCGAACCGGCGCGCCGGTTCGCCTCACCAGTTCCGCGACCCCACCAACGTGGGCGCGAGGTCGGGGGGTCACGAGGATCAGATCGACCTCGCCGGCGGCCGTCAGAACCGCTTCGAGATACTCCTCGTCATCCACCGCCGGGTCGATAACGATCTTCGGGCCGGTGCCCACGATGTAGGTGTTAGTACCGGGACCGGTCATGACGCCGCCGTTCGGCGCCAACACCACATGCACCATCGGGGACAACCGCA
>JAXDJL010000180.1:0-3506 GCA_034665685.1 Actinomycetota bacterium
CTTACTCGGCGTTCAGTCACACGAACCCCATCCTCGACATCATCTCGACCGGGCTCGGCTACCTCGGCGGGATGATCCAAGCGTTGGGGCGGCCCGGCTGCACGGTCATCCTGTCGACCCCCTGTCCGTGGCGGTGGAACGAGACGCATCACCCTAGCTATCGAGAGGTATGGGAGACGATCCTCCCGGAAACGCGCGATCCCGACGAAGCTCGGATGCGATTCGAGCCGGAGCTCGCCGCCCGAGAGGACTACATCGAGAAGTACAGGTTCGGGAACGCGTTCCATCCCGTGCACGCGACGATGGCTCTCTATCCTTTGAAACGATTGCGCCACGCTGCGCGCGTCATCGTTGCGGGAGCAGATGATCCGGCCGTCCCTCGTCACATCGGCTTCGATGCGGCCCCCGACGTGGAAACGGCGATCGCGATGGCGCGCGGCGAGATGGGAGCGGGGGCAACGGTCGCGTTCGTCGAGAACCCGATGGCCTACAACCGCCAGTAGGTGCTCCGGCTAAGAGATAACGGTCAGGGGGAGCGATCCATCGATCAAAGCGCGCCCCACGACACACGCCTCAACACCCAGAGCCCCGAGGGCCGTTAGATCGTCCTGTGACCCGACTCCTCCGGATGCGATCACCTCTACCGTCGAGGCCTCGTTCACTCGTCGCAGCAGGTCGAGGTCCGGCCCACTTCTCATGCCGTCACGCTCTATCGCCGTGCACAGGACCCTCGTAACGCCCAACTCGGCGCAGACCTTCACCAACTCCACCGGGTCGCGCCCCGTGCCCCGCGTCCATGCGTGTGACGCGACCTCGCCACCTCGGACGTCGAGCGCGACCACCAGCCGGTCCCCGAACGCCGCCGCGAAGCTCCCGAGGAGGCCGTCGTCGGAGATCACCGCAGTCCCCACCACCACCCGATCCACGCCGGCCCCGATCGCCGCCTCCGCGTCGTCGATCGTCCTGATCCCTCCACCGACCTGAACGAGTGCCGGCGCGGCCGCCGCCCCTACCTCTGAGAGGAAACCTGGATCGACCACACCGGAGCGCGCCGCGCCCAGGTCCACCACGTGGATGCGTTGGGCTCCGGCCTCGGCGTATCTCCCGATGAGCGCGAGTGGGTCGCCGGCATCGAGGAAGCGCTCGGCGAACCGGCCTTGGCGCAGTCGAACCGCCGCTCCGTCAAGGACGTCCACCGCCGGGATGACCTGCAGCCGGTGACCCTGGGAGGACTTCTCGCTATCGCGGCGTGTTAGCATGCTAAAACGCTAACATGAGCCGAGGCGACCGAGTCCGGCACGAGGAAGGCGGCGGAGACGCATGCCAGAGGAGCGCACAGACGAATGGCCTTCAGAGGACGCAACCGAACTGTTCGAAGCGATAGCGCTGCTGAAGACGCCGGAAGAGGCGGAGAGGTTCTTCCGCGACCTGTGCACGATTGGCGAGCTGGAAGCGATGTCTCATCGCTGGCAGGTGGCGCGCCTTCTGGACGAGGGTCTGCCCTATCAAGAGATCGCACGGATAACCGGGGCCTCGACCGCAACGGTCACGAGGGTCGCTCAGTGGCTGAAACGCGGCGAGAACGGCTACCGGCTGATGATCGATCGGACCAAGAGGCGGGCGCGGAGGAGCTGACGCTGGCCGTTCCCTCGAAGGGACGGCTCCGCGATCCATCCTTCTCTCTGCTCGAGGACGCGGGGTTCGGGCCGGAACAGCCGGGCGAGCGCGCTCTCGTGGTCCCCTGCCGGAACGCTCCCGTCCAGATCATGCTCGTCCGGGCGGCCGACATCCCCGAATACGTGCAGGATGGCGTCGTCGATTGCGGCATCACCGGCGCCGACCTCGTTCGCGAACGAGACGCCTCGGTAACGGAGGTCCTGTCGCTCGGCTACGGCAGTTGCTCGCTCGAAGCCGCGGTGCCCGAGAGCTCCGAGGCTCAGACCTTCGAAGACATCTCGGGGTGGAGGGTCGCAACAACGTATCCACACGTCGCCTCGCGCTTCTTCGAGGAGCGGGGGATCGACGTCTCGCTGGTCGACGTGAGCGGCTCCGTAGAGGTCGCTCCCCGGCTGGGTCTCGCCGACGCGATCGTCGACCTTGTGTCAAGCGGGAACACACTCCGCACGAACGGGCTCCGGTCGATCGGATCGGTCCTGTCGTCGGAAGCGGTGTTGATCACGAAAGAGGACCCGCCCTCATCGGCGCTGGCGCTGGGGCGCGTCCTGCAGAGCGTCGTGGCGGCGCGCGATGCCCGGTATCTGATGTTCAACGCGCCGGAGGCTCAGCTGCAAACCATCTGCGACCTCGTCCCGTCGTCGCGCTCTCCGAGCATCGTGCCCCTCGCGGAGCCGGGGATGGTGGCGGTCCACTCGTTGGTCCCCGCGGCCGAGGTATGGCGTCTCCTCCCCCGGATCCACGAGGCGGGCGCGTCCTCGATCCTGCTTCTTCCCATAGAACGAATGCTGCCGTGACGACGGTCGGGGAGATCGTCGCGGACGTTCGGGAACGGGGCGACGAAGCCCTGTCGCGTTGGGCACTCCACTTCGACGGGCAAGAGCCCGCGCTCGCGTCTCCCGGTGCCGATGACGGTTTGCCTACGGAAGCGCTCCTCGCACTGGCCGACACGGTGAGGAGATGGCACCGCGCCCAGCTGCCGCGCGATGTGAACCTCGAAACGGTTCCGGGCGTGGTTCTCGAACGACGGTGGGTGCCCATCTCCTCGGTCGGCATCTACGTGCCGCGCCGACTTCTATCGACGCTCGTGATGTGCGCCGTCCCCGCCCAGGTTGCGGGGGTCGATCGGATCGTCGTCATGACGCCTCCGGACGGGGCTCCTCTGGTTGCCGCGGCCGCCAACCTGTTGGGGATCGAGGAGGTCTGGGCGGTTGGAGGGCCGCAGGCGATAGCCGCCCTCGCATACGGCACGGACAAGATCCCCAAGGTCGACAAGATCGTCGGACCCGGGAACTCTTACGTGAACGAAGCGAAGCTGGCCGTGGCGAGGGACGTCGCGATCGATCTTCCCGCGGGCCCGTCCGAGGTAGTCGTGCTGCTCGGCAAGGGAGCCGACCGGACGGTCGCCGATCTAGAGGTCGCCGCGCAGCAGGAGCACGGTCCCGACTCCGTGTGCCGGACGGTCGACGGCACCGGGGATCTCGAGGCCGCGCTCGCCGAGATTGAAGCGATCGCCCCCGAACACCTTCTGTTGCTGGGGGACGACGCCGAAGAGCTCGCTCCTCGGGTCCGCAACGCGGGCGCTGTGTTCGTGGGGGGGTACTCCTCCGTCGCCGCCGGCGATTACGCGACCGGTGGCAACCACGTTCTCCCAACCGGGGGCTGGGCGCGCGTCACCGGTGGGATCGGGATCGAAACGTTCATGAAACCCATAACGATCCAGCGCGTCTCCTCACGCGGACTGGCGGAACTTCGCCCGACGGTGGAGGCACTCGCAGCGGCGGAGAGCATGCCCGCCCACGCCCGCGCGGTGAGGCGATGATCGAGCTCGC
>JAXDJL010000181.1:0-3510 GCA_034665685.1 Actinomycetota bacterium
CTCGTCGGCGTACGCGTCCATCGAGTAGGTCGAGCGGTCCTCGGGAGCATCCGAGGAGCCGAACCCCTTGAGATCGGGGGCGATCACCTGGTACTTGCCGCCGAGCGCCTCCACCTGCGGCTCCCACATCCTCGAGTCGAGAGGGAAGGCGTGGAGCAGAAGAACGGGCACCCCATCGCCGCCTGAGGCCGTGTAGTTGAGCTTTATCCCGTTCACCGTGGTCGTAGGCATGGCCGTGAGGATAACCCCGGACACAACAGAAGGGCCCCCGCCAAAGGGGGGCCCTTCCTTGAAACTTCGCTGCGCAGTTGGTTATGCGGCCTGCGAGAGATGAGATCCGCGGCGGTGGCCGAGAATCTCACCGACGTGCTCGAACACCTGCGGCACGGCGTAGCCGGCTGCGGCGATCATGAGGCCGGTGCCTACGTAACCCATGAGCTCCGATCGAACCGCGATGCCCCACTGTGCGAACAGTGAGAACTCGAGCGCCCAAGCAACCAGCGCGCCGAGAGCGATCGTCAGCACGGACTGCACCTTCGCAAGATCCACATACTCGGTGAGCATGTCTACGACCTTGAACGTACCGATCCCGAGCAGTACCACGATTGCGAACTCGTACACCTTTGCACCTCCGTCTTGCCGAGCGGCGGATCCGCTCGATGCATCTTTGGACCACCGAAACGGCTCCGGGGTTACAGGCCGCCCTTCTTCAGTCGAGCCTGGGAAGTTCTGTCTGAGGGTCGGGGCCGGGGTCCGGCGCGCCCGGAGGCGCCCCTTCGCCTCGCAGGGACATGGCGCAGGCGATCCCCGCCACCGCGCCCTGCGCGGCCGCCACCTGCACGAGCTGCTCACCAGGCGTTACATCTCCCGCCGCGTACACCCCGGCAATGGAGGTCTCCCCATGCGCGTCCACGGTCACGTAGCCGTCTTTGTCGATGGCGCATCCCAGCTGGCGTGCTAGGTCCGTCCGCGGTTCGTGGGCGATGCTGAAGAACGCGAGAGACGCCGGAACGAAGCCACCCGATGCAAGAAGGGCCCCCTTCATCTCTCCGTCCTTGGTCTCGAAGGACGCGATCTTCTCCTCGGAGACGAGGACGTTGTGGCGCTCGAGCGCGGACGCGCATTTCTCATCCGCCTGCCACGGTTCTCCGTTCGTCACGACTGTGACGCGAGCCCCCCAATCCAGGAGGTCGAGGCTGAAGCCGGCGACGTGCTCGCCCCAACCAATGGCCAGGACGTCCTTGTCGCGCGCTTCGTATCCGTCGCAGCATGGGCAATGGAAGATCGCACGTCCGTAGAGCTCCCGGAACCCGGACACCTCGGGGAAGGCATCCTCGACGCCGGTTGCAAGCAAGATGCGCTGAGCGGTGTGCTCCTCACCGTCGACCATCGCCACGAATCCATCGGTCTCACGTCGCAGCGCGCTGATCCCGCCTCGATGCGCGTGCACGGTGGGGTAGCGGGCGACATCGGCTTCGGCCGCGTCAAGGATCTGTCGGGGCGACGAGTTGTCCCGCGTGAGGTACCCATGCGAGCGCTCTGCCGCGAGATTCCTTTGGCCGGCGGAATCGACCAGCAGGGTCTTCCGCCGGTAGCGGCCGAGCCACATGGCGGCCGCGAGTCCCGCAGGGCCTCCTCCGCAAACGATGGCGTGGTGGGTCCGGTCCTCAGCCTTCATCTGGCGCATCGTGCGCACGAACGGGGAAGGTGACTCGAGCCATGACCTGATCGTCGAGCAAGAAAACGGCGTTGTAGTCATCGGCGGCGTACTGGAACTCGAGGTCGGCCACCTCGTCCTCGAGGTGCTCTGTGTGGTCCTCGGACGCGATGTGCAGCTCGCGCGGAACGCTCTCGTACACGACGCCTCCACCCGATCCCTCGATGCGCCACTGTTCCGTGAAGGTGCCGTGATGGTCGGTCCACGCGCGCAGGACGAGGAAAGCTGCCGCGACCCCCGGATCTTCGGTAACGAGACGGACCTCGTTGTGGAGGTGGGGACTGACCTTCCCGCCTCGAGCTATGAGGACCTCACGATCCACGACCTTCGCGTAAACCAATCTCGCTCGCATCGAAGTCCTTTCCTATACGGGTGCGTACGTCTCCACCGAGACGCCGGCCTTCGTCAATTCGTCGAGGAGGACCTCGCGGCCCACCGCTTGGACCGGAGCAACCACTCCGGTCACGTCATAGCCATCCGTCGTCATGCGGCCGGCCGCGGTAGCCAGCAACTCGGCGGTGAGACCGTAAAAGTCGGTGCCCTGCAGTGTGACATTGCGCCACTCAGTGCCGGATCTCGCCTCCGCGAGGATCGTCCACCTGCTCGCCTCTCTCTGGGCCTCGTTCGGGCCCTCGGGCCCCCTTACTATCGCCTTCTCGGCGAGATCCTTGAGGGGAGACTGGAGGATCTTCCTCAGGATCGGCAGGCCGAAGCGCATGGCCGATCCTTCAACCGTCCCCGTGGTCACGTAGAGCCTCAGAGTTTCGAGATCGAGGTGGCGCGGGGCGAGATGTCCGAGGGCGAGAGGGAACGACGCGGCGCGCCGGGGGCCGAGCGGGGGAGGCATCGGGGCCCACCGCGTCTCTTGTCCCGCCCGGATCTTCTTGGGCTTCCCGTGCTCGATCCACGGGCCCTCCGACACCAGGATTCCCAATGCCGATCGGAGGGTCCCGAGGGAGGGTGTGCGCGGAACCGCGTAGGTGATGTCGAGGTCTACGTTCTCCAGCCTCTCGCAAGCGAGGTCGGCGGCGACGTCACCCGGGACCTCGTCGAAGCCCATGGCCGGAGCCATCGCGATGCCCTTAGCGCGCGCATCCCCATCTCGCTCTATCAATCTTTCGATGAAGAGGCCCTCGCCGGTCGAATCGATGTAGTGGGTACCGGTCGCGAGGGCAGCGTCGACCGCGGTGTCACCCATGTCCACGAACGGACCGACGCAGGTGATCAGCACCTTGACCCCGTCGAGCGCTCGTACCAATCCCGCGGTGTCGCCCGCTTCCGCCATGCGGATCTCTGGGTGTCCGGTGCGAGCCGCGAGGGAGTCGAGCTTCGATCGGTTCCGGCCGGCGATCGCGAAGGAGATGCCTCGTCGGTTCAGGGCCTGCGCAGTGAGTTTGCCCGTGTAACCGGTCGCACCGAAAAGCAGCACGTCTGGCATGCGTCGACATTACTCCGCCGTAAGCGTCGGTACGCTCTACGGATGACGCAGATGGTGCACCTCGTTCGGCACGGAGAGGTTGAGAACCCGAAGGGGGTTATCTACGGCCGTCTCCCCGGCTATCACCTCTCCGAGCGGGGGAAGCTCCAAGCCGCCGCAGCGGCCGAGCGTCTGGAGGACGAAGCCGTGGGAGTCGTCTGGGCCAGTCCTCTGGAACGAGCTCAAGAGACGGCCGCGGCGATCGCGGAACGACACGACGTGACCATCGTGACGGACGACCGTCTGATCGAGAGCGACTCGACCCTGGAGGGGGTGGGCCGTTCGGCGAGAGCCTTCCTCAGCAATCCCCGCAACT
>JAXDJL010000182.1:0-4106 GCA_034665685.1 Actinomycetota bacterium
GCCCGTTTGGGCTATTTCGGGATAGTTCTCGACGGTTTCAGGAGGGCCGCGGATGATCAGCCCCGACGAAGTCGTCGCGTCCCGCTCCCCCGTCTCCATCGCGGGGGATCGTCCGGTGCTGACCAGCGTCGCCGGCGCCCTTTGCATCGCCTCCTCGGGCGTTCTCGTTCGCCTCGCCGACGTCTCCCCTACCACCACGGCGGTCTTCAGGTGCCTCTACGCCCTCCCGTTCCTCGGTTTGCTCGCCTGGTACGAAGACCGGCGCTACGGCCCCCGGGCGCGCCGGACGAAGGTGCTTGCGGCGCTTGCCGGCGTCTGCTTCGCTGCCGATCTGATCCTGTGGCACCACGCGATCGCCGCGGTGGGTGCGGGTCTGGCGACGGTGCTGGGGAACCTGCAGGTGCTGGTGGTCGGACTGCTTGCGTGGGGCCTGTTGGGAGAGCGGCCGCCGAACCGCATCTTCGCGGCGATCCCCGTCGTTCTGTTCGGGGTCGTTCTCATCTCCGGTGTCATCGGCTCGAGTGCATACGGCGACGACCCTCTGCTTGGGGTCGTCTACGGCGCGCTCACTTCGCTGGCGTACGCAGGCTTTCTATTGATCCTGCGACACGGCTCCACCGACCTGCGCCGCGTCGCCGGCCCCCTGTTCGACGCGACGTTGGTGGCCGCACTCGCATCGATCGCTTTCGGCCTCGTCGCCGGCGATATGGACCTGAGCCCGCAGTGGCCCGATCACGGTTGGCTCCTCACCCTCGCCCTCACGTCTCAGGTGGTGGGGTGGCTCCTCATCTCGACGTCGCTTCCACGGCTTCCGGCCGCCTTGATCTCGATGCTGCTGCTCGTCCAGCCCGTGGGTGCGCTGGCGCTGGGGGCAGTGGTGCTCGGCGAGGACCCATCTCCCGTGCAGCTCGTGGGAGCGGGGCTGATCCTGATGGGCGTCTTGATCGCCTCGGCCCGGCGGAACCGGCCGTCGTCCGACGACCTTTCTATGGACGCCACGGGAAGGGCAGCAGCGACCGGAGATTAGGCATGTTGTTCTCCTTATATATGGGTGCGTTGCTCGCGATTTCCCAGATGCCCGTCCATGCGTTCGGCGAGAAGTGATTACATTTGCGTCATGTCCAAGCTCCAGCGGGTCGCCGACGGCGTATGGCTCCAGCGCGGGGGTCTTCCCCTGCCGACGATGAACGTCTATCTGATCGAAGACGAAGGCGGCGGCGTGACCCTCTTTGACGCCGGGGTCAAGTCGATGACGGAGAACCTCTTGAAGGCGGCTGAGCCTCTCGGGGGGATCAATCGAGTCGTTCTCGGTCACGCGCACTGCGATCACCGCGGCGCGGCACCGGGGCTGGGCGCACCGGTCCTGTGTCACCCGGCCGACCGCGCCGATGCCGAGG
Source organism: Actinomycetota bacterium (assembly GCA_034665685.1). Taxonomy (GTDB): domain Bacteria; phylum Actinomycetota; class CADDZG01; order CADDZG01; family WHSQ01; genus JAUJNU01. The sequence continues at coordinate 1,398 of JAXDJL010000182.1, forward strand.
GCGATGGCGGACTTCACTACGCCGACCTCAGCAAGCTCAACCCGGTGGGGCGCGTGGTGATGCCGCGCCTCCTCAAGATGTGGGACGGGGGGCCCGTCCAGATCAGCGGAACCGTCGAAGAAGGAGACGACGTCTCGGGCTTCGAGGTCGTGCATATCCCTGGACACGCGCCGGGTCAGATCGCGCTCTGGCGCTCGAAGGACCGGTTGGCGCTCACGACTGACGCGTTCTACACCCTCGATCCGCAGACCGGGATCAAAGGGAAACCGCGCACCCCACACGAGGCCTTCAACCAGGACGAGGAGACCCTGCGCCAAAGCCTCTTGAAGCTGGCGGCCCTGGAGCCTCGGTCCGCGTGGCCCGGGCACGCCGATCCCCTGACGGAAGACGTCGGCGCCGCTCTCGCCAAGGTGGCCAAGACCTAACTTTCGCCTCTCCCCACCCGCAGGACAATCCGCCCGGATGGAGCATTATTAAGCCGGGTCCTCCTGGGCCCGGCCCTATCTCACTCTGCAGGGGGAATCTCGAGATGCTCAGACGTCGCTGGTTCGTAACGATGCTCGTCCTTCCGGCTCTTCTGTTGGTCGGCAACACGTCCTCGGGCGTGATCCCCGGACCGGACTCCGTAGCCGCCGACTCCTTCAAATGCCCGGCCGGCTACGTCGTGGCCGGAGCCGAGGAGCGCATCCGCAGCGGCGGACCACTCCAGATGGCGCAGGAGGGCCTCGAGTCGCCGGTCGTCTGCGTGAACGCTAAGCATCCGGAGCCCATGGGGGAGATCTACGGGAAGATCGGCCAGGAGTTCGCGATCCAGGCCGCTCCCACCGGCACGATCCCCAAGGGGGTCTACATCAAGGCGATCCACGCCCGGAAGAGGGTGCAAAGGCAGGGTCAGACCGCCGAGAACAGCCACAGATGGAAGGCCTACGGCAACGGGCCGCTCCGCTCCGCAGACCCCGAGTACGGCGGCGTGAACGGGACCGGGCTCGTCAACCTTGCGGGCCGGATCACCGACTACGCGTATTCGGGCCCCAAGGACAAGAAGAACCCCAACACCCTGTTCGCGAGCGTCGCTTACGGAGGGGTATGGAAGTCGACGAACCAGGGCAAGAGCTGGAAGTCGATCAGCAAGAGGCTGCCGACCGAGGTCATCGGCTCCGTTGGCTACACCCCCTACAAGGGGACGATCGTCGCCGTCACAGGAGACGGCTCCTTCGGTCGCTACAGCCGCGAGGGCGCCGGCGTCTGGTTCTCGAGGAACAAGGGGAAGACGTGGCGCCGCTCGAAAGGTGTGCCTTCCGACGCGTTCGGCTTCAACGTCGCCTTCGACGCCGCGCACCCGAGACGCGTATACGTCGCGACCGGGACCGGCCTCTTCCGTTCGAGGAACGGAGCGAAGTCATTCAAGAACGTCAAGCTCCCCACCGGCGACTGCGCCGGCAAATCAAACCGTGCCAAGGGCTGCTTGCTCGCGAACATGGTGACCGACGTGGTGGTGCAGCAGCCGAAGGGCTCCACCGACGTGAAGGGCGGAGCCGTCCTCGCCGCAGTCGGTTGGAGGGGTGGCGACCGCGAGAACCCGGACGGAACCGTTCAGTCTCCGAACAACGGTCTCTACAGCTCTCCGAACGGTCGCGTTGGGACGTTCGAGAAGCTGGGCGCAACCGGTTTCACTCCTCAGGATCGGATCGGGCGGATCGAGCTGGGTCCCGCAGTGGGCCCGGATCAGGATCACAACTACGTCTACGCCGTCGTGCAGGACGCCGTCCTGTTGCGCGGCGGAACGCCCGGCATCGACGCTCCCGGCGGCGAGGAGGCCCCCAACCTGCCGACCGTGCTCAACGGCATCTACGTGTCGGCGGACTTCGGCGCCAGCTGGACCGTCATGGCCGACGCGTCCGAGCTGCAGGGCCCCACGACGGGATCGGCCCTCGCCGGGACCGCGCAGTCCGGCGGCTACGGACCCGGCATCCAGTCCTGGTACAACGAATGGATCCAGCCCGACCCGACGAAACAGGTTGGTGGGGTTCCCACGCGCCTCCTCTTCGGGCTCGAAGAGGTTTGGATGAACGAGCAGACCGACACACCTCAGACGGGTAAGTCCTCGTTCAAGGTGATCGGTCGTTACTTCAGCGGCAGCACCTGCCTCTTCCTTACTGGAACGTTCCCCGTGTGCCCGACGAACCGGGAGGACGCGGCCGTCGAGACGACGACCACCCACCCGGACCAGCAGGCCTCGATCTTCATCCCGAACCCCGATCCCGAGCAGGAGAACAGCGTTCGCCTCATCGTCGGCAACGACGGTGGCGTGTACACGCAGAACGCGGCGGAGGGCGACGACTTCGACAACGCTCACTGGGGCAAGGGAAGCCAGAGGGGTATGCGCACGCTGCTTCCTTACGACGCGACGATCGCGAACGACGGCACGGTCTGGATGGGCTTGCAGGACAACGGCACCGCCAAGATCCAAGACGTGCGCAAGAAGGGGAAGGTCGTCAGCCGCAAGCGTCAGATGATGACGCTCGGTGGAGATGGCTTCTTCACGGCGGTCGAGCCGAACAACTCGGACATCGCATACGGCGAGTACACCTACGGAGCGATGAGCGCCACGATCGACGGAGGCCGCACTTGGACGGGCATGAACCCGCCCGGGCTCGACGGCACTACTGCGCAGTTCTCCAACCAGTTCGTGATGGACCCGTTGAACCC
>JAXDJL010000183.1:0-3080 GCA_034665685.1 Actinomycetota bacterium
GGTTCCCGCTTCCATCTGCTCCAGATCTTTGGGGAAGCGCGCAACGCCGTCGCAGCCGACGAGGCTCGACTGAACGTGCGAACCCTGCGCCCCGGTGGGCGTCGCGCGGAATCCATCACCCTCTCGAGTCAGCCGAACCCGTACGAAGTGAAGGCGGCCCGCTCGTTTGGTGATCGTCTCCGAGAGCGTGGCATCGATCACCGGCCGGACAAGATCGCGGCACCCGCGCATCCTTCGGATCGCCGGCCGCACGAACTGTTCGAAACCGACGTGGATCGACACGGGGTTGCCGGGGAGGCCTAGGAACGGAGTACCCGCGACCTCGCCCGAGACGACGGGCTTCCCCGGTTGCATGGCGACGCGCCAGAAGTCGATCGACCCGAGCCGCTCGACCGCCTCCTTGACGAAGTCGTAGCGGCCCACCGAAACGCCGCCGGAGGACACGATCAGGTCGGCATCCTGTGCAGCTCGCTTCAAGGTTTCCTCCGTCGAGGCGAGGTCGTCGGCAACGGCGTCGAACGTCAGCGGTTCACCACCGGCCTCGAGGACGAGCGACCTCAGCGCAAGCGAGTTGGAATCGCGGATCTGTCCCGGTCCCGGCTCTGCTTCGGGCGTGACCAACTCGGCCCCCGTAACGATGACGGCGACTTTGGGACGCGGGTGCACGCGCAGCGGCGATAGACCAAGCGACGCGAGCAGTGCCAGCTCTCCCGGCCCCAACTCGGTCCCCGCCTCTACGACCATGTCACCCGCCCCGATGTCGCTTCCGGCATCCCTGATGTGGGCCCGAGGTGACGGCGCTTGCAGGATCTCGACCTGGTCGTCTATCTCGCGCGTCACCTCAACCGGGACGACCGCGTCGGCACCGGGAGGAACCGGAGCGCCCGTCATGATCCGAACCGCCGTGCCCGGCGCCAGCTCCCCTTCCATAGCCGAGCCCGCCGCCACCTCGCCGACGAGTCTCAACCGCGCGGGGTCGGCCTCGGTGGCGCCCGCGGCGTCGGCCGCCCGCACCGCGTAGCCGTCCATCGCGGAGTTATCGAAGCGTGGAAGCGGGTGAGGCGCGGCGAGATCCTCGGCGACGACGAAACCGAGAGCCTCGGCCACCCTCAGCTCCTCGGGCGGCAGCGGAGAGAACCCTCCGAGGATCCTCAGCCGCGCCTCCTGCACCTCGAGCATCGTCACAAGTTACCGGGGCCGGGCCGAGGTGCCGGCGGGCACGAAAAGGGCGAGAACCACCCAGACCATGACTTGACACTCTTATCGCACTCTTGTAAGAGTGTGTCCTGGAAGGCGGCGTCGGAGGCCACAGGGCCACGCATCAGCCGCTCCACGGTCGACCGGCTGCACCGGAGACCATCCCCCGATTCGTCGATCGATAGGAGCCTCTCCATGCGTAAGCCCTTGCTCGTTGCCGCCGTCGCGGCCCTCTCGTCTCTCGTAGGCGTCGTTCCGCTGTCCCATGCACAGAGGGCGACGACGACCTCCACCGCCGCTCCGTCCGAGAGACCGAACATCGTCGTCATCATGACGGATGACCAGGACGCGGCCTCCGTTAAGTACATGCCGCACGTCAAGGAGCTCTTGACCGAGCGCGGCGTGAAGTTCACTCAGCACACGGTGGTCTTCCCGATCTGCTGCCCCTCGAGATCCGGATACCTCACCGGACAGGTCGGACACAACAACCACGTTCGAGGAAACACCCCTCCGGAGGGTGGGTACGACAACCTCGACACGAGCCAGACCCTCCCCGTCTGGCTCTCGGAAGCGGGATACACGACCACTCACCTGGGCAAGTACCCGAACGGCTACGACGGACACCAGCACCCCGAGACGGGCGGCGTCCCTCCCGGATACTCCGAGTGGCACGGCGCGCTCGACCCCACCACGTATCTCTTCTACAACTACGTTCTCAACGAGAACGGTGTGGACGTCCCGCATGGGCGTACCGAGGCCGACTATCAGACGGACGTGTTGACGGGTCTGGCCACCGACTACATCGACCGGAACGCACCCGAGGACGCGCCGTTCTTCCTGGACGTCGCGTACTTGGCGCCGCACTGGGAGATCCGACCGGGGTCGACCGGAGACGTGAACGTGGGAGACCTCGAGGGAAGCTCCGGCGCCGAGTCGAGTATCGGAGTGCCCCCCGTTCCCGCCCCCAGACACCTCGGGATGTTCGCTAACGCAAAGGCGCCGCGCGGGCCGGCGTTCAACGAAGAAGATGTGTCAGACAAGCCCACCTACGTCCGCGACATGGATCCCCTGACGGACGGCCAGATAGATCAGATCGATCGCTGGTACCGCAAGCGTCTGGCGTCTCTGCAGGCGATCGACGAGGGCATCGAGCAGATCGTCAACGCGTTGGATGAAAGTGGCGAGCTGGACAACACCTACCTGATCTTCACGTCGGACAACGGGTGGATGCAGGGCCAGCACCGGATCTCGCTTCAGAAGGTCCGCGCTTACACCGAAGCGTCCGTCGTTCCGCTGACCGTGATCGGTCCTGGCGTAAAGCAAGGCGAGAAAGTCCTGGATCCCACGAGCCACGTCGACCTCCCCGCGACCATCCTCGATCTCGCGGGTGCTGCTCCGCCCGCGAGTCACAAGCTCGATGGCATGTCGCTCGCGCCGTACCTCCGCAAGCCGCATCTTCGCCTTGGTCGAGCGGTGTTCCAGGAGACGTCGGCCGACGAGGCCGGCTACTACTCCGTGCTGACGGGGCGCTGGAAGTACGTCGAATACAACAACGGCGACCGAGAGCTATACGACCTCGTGGCAGATCCCTATCAGCTAACGAGCCTCCACCGCGAGCCAAGCACGAAGCCTGTGAGACAACGCTTGGCGAAGCTGATCGACCGCTTCCGCGACTGCGCCGGGGAGGACTGCGTCGTCACCGGCTTCAGCGCGAGTTGAGAGCTGAGGTGCGGGTCCGTTGAAGGACGACAAGTCCGGCGAGGATCAGCAGTAAGGCGAGGGATCCGACGACCGCGGGAAGTTGCGATGCGGTCGGCTCGGTTGTGGGGGACGCGACGGCCGGTTGGTTCGGCTCGTAACTCGAGCTGATCGGTTGGGCCGTC
>JAXDJL010000184.1:0-4506 GCA_034665685.1 Actinomycetota bacterium
ACGTCCGACGGGTTGAGGGACCCCTCTTCGACGCCCAATTGGTCACTCGCCGTTTTGATCTCGCCGAACAGCTCCATCACTCCCAACTGGATCAAGCCGTTCACGAACAGCACACCCAACGTCAGCGGGAGCATCAAGGCAACCGCCCCGGCCCCCACCTTCGCGAAACCCGCGTCGCGGAGCGATCTGCCTCGCCGGCGGAGCGCGAAGAACCAGAGACCGGCTCCCAGGAAGACGTAAGAGACGATGCTGGCGAACTCGAACGCGGCGAGCCCCGAGATCGAGCCGACGCCGCTCGCGCGAACGAACACCGCGTAGACGATGAAGAATCCGAACGCGCCGCCGAACCCGGCGAGCACGCCGAACAGGATGTCGCGCCCCCGCCACGGCGGATCGGTCTTCCCTACCTCGGGATCTCCGGAAGGAGTTTCGGCGGCCGGCCCGGGAACCATGTCAGTCATCAGTCGGGAGGTGCGGAACGCGGGTCCACCGGCGCGGGGGCCACGTCGAAGTCCACTTCGTCTTGCTCCCCCGCGTGGAAGCCGGGTCCTTGGGATATGACGCGGAACGACTCGGCATGCGCGTACCCCGCCGACTTGCCGGCGACGGCACTCCACTCGCGCACCCAGCTCGCGATCTGGTCGGCGCGCTCCCCCACCTGACTCTTGTGGCACATGAGCGCCTCGATCTTGCGGTCGATGGTCGTCGAGATGTCGGTCTTCACCGGTCCATCCCCGGGCCCCATGATCCACACTTCGCGCAGCCCGCGCCACGGATCGAGGCCCTCGTCCAAGAGCTCGGGGAAATGCGCGGGCGTCGTCCCGGCCGTCATCGAGACGTCGAGCGACGCCTGTCCTACCGCACGGTGATCCGGGTGGTTGATGAAGCGATCCTCGATGGTCGGCGTTGGGTCCATGACCATGAAGCGGTGCGGCTTATAGGTGCGGAACACCCGAGCGATGTCGCGTCGCAGATCCAGGGTGTATTCGACGTAGCCATCGGGATAGCCGAGCCACGCGACCTCCTCCGCCCCAAGAACGTCGGCCGCGCAGCGCGTTTCCTCGAGACGTATCTCTTGTAGACGCTCACCCATCAGCGTTCGGTCCTGGGTTCCACTCGCGCCGTCGGTGACGATGCAGAAGGTGACCTCGGCCCCCTGATCCGCCCACGCAGCGACGGTTCCGGCCGCGCCGAACTCGATGTCGTCCGGGTGCGCGGACACGATGAGCGCGCGCCAGGGGGACTTGCTCATGAAGGGGAGGTCAAGCGGTGTGCAGAACGAGGACGTCGGTCGGAGCGTGGTGCGAGATGCGATGAGGAACGTTCCCGAGCATGAACCTCTTGGGGCCGGCCATGCCGACGCTCCCGAGGGCGATGAGATCGAAGTTCTCGTTCTCAGCGAGAGTCAAAAGCTCCTCGGCGGGATTGCCCTCGATCGCGCGCAGCTCCGGCACGACCTCGTGCTCGGTCGCGCAAGACAAAGCTCTGTCGAGCACATCCTCCGCGTGCGACGTGCCGGCGATCCGCCACTTGAACTCATCGGGAGTCTCGCGGGTCGAGCGGTCTGCGCTCCATTGTGCGATCGCATCGTTGGCACCGGCTCGCCGGTACTGCTCCTGTTCGTGCTCGCTCACCGGCTCGAACACGCAGGCGATGACGAGCTGTGCTCCGAGACGTTTCGCGAAGTCGCTCGCCATCTCGACCGCGCGCATGGCCGTGGGAGACCCGTCGGTTCCGGCGAGGATCTTCTTGTAACCCTCTCCATCCTTCTTGCGCTTCTGCGTCTTGACGATCAGAAGATCTTTGTCGGCGTGGTGGGACACCTTGTTCGGTACGTTCCCGAGCATGAACCTCTTGGGACCGGCCATGCCGACGCTCCCAACGACCAACAGGTCCGCCTTCAAGCGCTCCGCCTCGGACAACAAGACCTCTGCGGGGGGGCCCGGCGCGATGACTGTCTCGGCGTCGTACTTCTTGCCCAGCTCTTCCAGCGCCTCGCCCGGGTCGCTCCCGGCATGAACGAGGATCAGCTCGGCGTCGACCTTTTTGGCGATCCAGCTCGCATGCTCGACCGCGATGGCAGCGGTTTCGGATAGGTCTGTCCCGACGACGATCTTCCGGTACATGGGCTCTCCTATCCGGTCGGCTGCGAGGGCAGAGGTCTGATGGCGAGCGTGCAGCGAGCGACTGCCACAGGTTTCCCCTCTTCGTCAACGATATCTATCCCCCACACATGCATCGAGCGACCCTTGCGGATCGGTGTCGCTATCGCGGTGACAACTCCCGTGCTCTTGGCCCGCAGGTGGCTCACGTTGAGATCCGTTCCGACGGAGGTCTCGCCGGGGCGGCAGTTGAGGAAGGCGCCGATCGAGGCCGCGCTCTCGGCGATCACGGCGGAGGCACCTCCGTGGAGGATCCCGAAGGGCTGGTGCACACGAGGACCCACTTCCATCTCCAGCACGACTCTGTCCGGCGTGGTCTCGATGAACCTGATGCCCAGAGCGGAGTGGATCGTGTTCTCGTACGAGTCGTTCGTGAACATCTGGTTCATGGCTTCGGTCGCGTCGGGAGACATCGTTCGAGATGCTACAGGAGGGTCCCTACGTACCTTCCTGGGGGGCACGAACGTCTAGGGATGGGTGGCCGGTAGGCTTCCGGACGTGAACGGATCCGGCTCCAGGCGTCGCCCGGCCCTCCTCATGACGGCCCTGGCCGCGCTGACGCTCGCCGCCGCGCCGGTCCTCCACGGCTCCGCGTCCGCGGCCCCCACCTGCTTCGGACAGCCCGCCACCATCGAGGGGACCGAGGGCGACGATTTCATCACCGGAACCCCGGGTCCCGACGTGATCGTGGGCCTTGGCGGCAACGATTACATCGAGGGTGGACGCGGGAAAGACCGCATCTGTGGAGGCGACGGGATCGACGGGATGAGCGGGGACCAAGGACGCGACCGGCTGTTTGGCGGCGAGGACTCCGATCAGCCGATCCAGGGCGGCAAGGGCAACGACTTTCTGTTCGGAGGCCCGGGCTCCAACGACTTCCTCGACGGCGGGCCCGGCGACGACGAGCTCGACGGAGGCACCGGAGAGGACATCGCCTCGTTCTCGCTGTCGGAGTTCGGTATCAGGGCCGACCTGCGCGAGGGCACCGCTTCGGGCGACGGCAGCGATCACCTCACCCGCATCGAGAGTCTGATGGGATCGGCGCTCGTCGACACCCTCCTCGGCGACCGTGGGGCGAACGACCTCCGCGGCTCCGAGGGCAACGACGTCGTCCGGGGCAGGGCAGGAGATGACACGCTCGCCGGTGAGGACGGCGACGATGCTCTGGGTGGTGGCAAGGGGACGGATTCAGCCGATGGCGGCGCGGGGACGGACGAATGCTCGGCCGAGACCACCGCGGCCTGCGAGTGAGCGCGCTACTCCCCCTTTAGAGCTCCCACCAGGCGCCGCAGCGCGCCGTCCAAGCCCGAGCTCTCGGCAACGGCGTAGAGGGATGCATCGGGCTCGCTTCTCGGGCGCGTGAGATCGGCATCGGGGAGGGGCAGATCCGTAGGGATCGTCACGACCTGAGCGGCTCGCTTCACGTAGTCGAGGTCCCGTCGCACCTTCCCGATCAGCACTCCCTGAGCTGCCGATGACTCCGCTGCTTCCACGATCGCGTCGAGGCTCCCGTAACTCGTCACCAACGAGCTCGCCAACTTCTCTCCGATCCCTCGAACGCCCGGGAGACCGTCGGAGGGATCTCCGCGCAGCACCGCGAAGTCCCGATACGCATCCCCGGGGACGCCGTAGCGACTCTCGATGTAGCTCTCATCGACCTCATCCATCTGACTGACACCGCGCCGCGGATAAAGAACGGTGATCTTCGGGTCGCGCACGAGCTGAAAGAGATCGCGGTCGCCGGAGACGATGGCGACGGGACCCGGTGCTCGCTCGGCGAGAGTCCCGATGACGTCTTCCGCTTCGCAGCCGGGGTGACCCATCACCGGGATGCCGGATCCCTCGAGGATCTCGAAGAGCACCGGCATCTGGGGAGCAAGCTTGTCCTCGGCCTCCTCTTGGGCGCTGCCGGACTCGGCCCGGAACGCCTTGTACGTGTCGATCAGATCGACCCGCCACTCCGGGCGCCAGTCCTCGTCGGTTGCACAACAGATGAAATCGGGGTCTCGATCGGTGATGAGCCGCGCGAGCATCCCGAGGAACCCATGGGCCGCGTTTATGGGACTCCCATCGGGAGCAGTAACCGAATCGGGGGTCGAGAACAACGCCCGATAGATGAGGCTGGACGTATCGACGAGGAGCGTTAAGCCTTTTGTGCGCGCCATCGATCCAACAACTCCGCTTCTCGTTCGCGAGTCAGTCCCGCGGCGAGCCCTTCATCGTCACGTTGCTTCATCCAACCCATCGTGTCCTTCACCGTCTCCTGGATGGAACGGAACCTTAGACCCGCCTCCATCGCGCGACCCGAGTCGACGGCGGCGAAACCCACGCTGTCGGGATCGCT
>JAXDJL010000185.1:0-3967 GCA_034665685.1 Actinomycetota bacterium
ATGCACAAGTTCCCGATCAACACGGTCTCCGTCGGCATCACGATGAACACGCTCCGCCCCATCGAGACGCACTGGGAGGCGGCGGAGCTGGCCGCCGAGATGAAGCAGTTCGCCAAGCGAGAGCCGCGGTCGAGCTATGCGATAGACCGCCGCACGGTCGCCCAGCACGAGCGAGGCGCGGAGGGCGGCATCGACTCCGGAGGCGGTAGCTCGGGCACATCCTGACGTTTACTTGACCGCTCCGGCGTATGATGTGGGGGAGAAACCTCTTCGGGGCAGGGTGAGATTCCCGACCGGCGGTGACAGTCCGCGAACCCGAGAGCGGCTCAGAACCCCGCTCGACGGTTGACCCGGTGCGATTCCGGGACCGACGGTAAGTCGCAGCAGACGTGCGGCGAAGTCCGGATGGGAGAAGAGGAGCGGAGAGCCGCGCGTCTTAAGGGCGCGGGATAACCCTCGCCACTCGAGCGCCCCGGGAGTTTCGAGATCTATCGATCTCGCCGAGGAGGCGTGAGTGGGCAGCAAGGACGAGGAGTACATGGAGCGAGCCCTGGAGCTCGCCCGCGGCCCCGCCGCCACCTCTCCCAACCCGCGCGTGGGGGCCGTGCTCGTGCGCGCCGGCGAGATCATCGGCGAGGGAGCTCACGAGGGGTCCGGGACACCTCACGCTGAAGCCGTCGCTCTCGAGGGGGCGGACGCTCGGGGAGCCACCCTCTACGTCACGCTCGAACCGTGCGCCCATTTCGGGAAGAAGCCGCCCTGCACCGACGCGATCATCGCCTCCGGCGTCACCCGCGTGGTGGCCGCGATCGAGGACCCGGACGAACGGGTGAGAGGCCGTGGTTTCGCAGCTCTCCGTGCGGCGGGCATCGAGGTCTCCGAGGGGACATGCGCGGCGGAGGCGGAGAAGTTGAACGCTCCGTTCCTCCACCATCGGCGATCCGGGAAGCCCTACGTGACCTTGAAGCTGGCGCTCAGTCTCGACGGCCGTATGGCGGCTCCAGACGGAAGCTCCCGATGGATCACCGGCCCGCTCGCGCGACGACACGTCCACGCGCGGCGACTCGAGTCCGACATGGTGCTCGTCGGAGCTGGAACCGTGCTGGCCGACGACCCCTCTCTTCTTGTGACCGAGGTGCCCGCGACGCGTCAGCCTTTGCGGGCGGTCGTTGACTCGCGCGGAGTCGTCCCTCCGACCGCGCGCATCTTGGACGGCGCGGCGAAGACGCTCATCGCGACGACTCACGCGTCGAGCCACGAGATCCAGACGGCGTGGAAGGAGGCGGGGGCCGAGGTCCTCGTCTTGTCGGGATCGGAGGGAGACGTCGATCTCGCGGAGCTCTTGGAGACCCTCGGACGCCGAGAGGTAGTCGAGATCTACTGCGAGGGCGGGGCGCGCCTCGCGACCTCGCTCCTGGGTCAAGGGCTGGTGAACAGGTTGGAGGTGTTCCACGCTCCGCTTCTTCTCGGCGCGGGAGGACCGGCACTCGGAGATCTGGGGATCAAGGCGATCGGCGATGCCTCGGCGTGGACGGTGGAGGACGTAGAGCGCGTCGAAGACGACGTGCTGACGATCCTTACGCCTCCAGGGAACGTGCACTGATGTTCACTGGGATCGTGATCGACCAGGGCACCGTCAAGCGAGCGAAGATCTCCGGCGGAGTCTTGCAGCTAGAGATTGAGTCGCCCAAGACAGCGCGGGAGCTCGGCATCGGTGACTCCGTTGCCGTCAACGGTGTGTGCTTGACGGCGACCGAGAGCGGGAGGCGTCGTTTCGGTGTGGAGGCGATCCCGGAAACACTCGCTCGTTCGACCCTCGACTCGGTGAAGAAGGGCGCGAGCGTGAACCTGGAGCTGGCCGCGCGAGTCGGAGACCGGATCGGTGGACACCTCGTTCAAGGACACGTCGACGGCGTTGCCCGAGCGCTTCGCGTAGAGGAGGACGAGGGGTCTCGCCGCATGTGGTTCGGACTCGACGAAGGGTTGCTGCGCTATCTCGTTCCGAAGGGATCGGTCACCTTGGACGGTGTGTCGCTGACCGTGGTCGAGGTGGGCCGCACGAGTTTCCAGGTGGCGATAATCCCGCACACCCTCGAGGCGACGACACTCGGGCGCGTAGAGCCCGGCTCCCTCGTGAACGTCGAGGTCGATCTGTTTGCCAAATACGTCGAGAGATTCACGAATAATGGAAGAGAGAGGAACTAGCCATGCCCTTTGCCAAGATCGAAGACGCGCTGGCGGAGATACGCGCCGGACGCATGGTGATCGTGGTGGACGACGAGGATCGCGAGAATGAGGGCGATCTGATCTTCGCCGCCGAGAAGGTCACGCCCGAGACGATCAGCTTCATGGTCCGACATTGCTCGGGGATCATCTTCGTGTCGATGGAGTCGGAACGTCTCGAGGCGCTCCACCTTCCGCCGATGGTCGCGGAGAACTCCGAATCGATGCGGACGGCCTTCACCATCAGCGTCGATGCTCGTCACGGAACGACCACCGGGATCTCGGCCGCCGATCGCACCGTCACCATCAGGACGCTGGTAGATGCCGACGCCAAGCCGTCCGATCTTGCCCGCCCCGGGCATATCTTCCCGCTGCGCTACACGCCGGGAGGAGTGCTACGTCGAGCCGGACACACGGAGGCATCGGTCGACCTGGCGCGCGGAGCGGGCCTCTATCCGGCGGGCGTCGGGTGCGAGCTCGTTAATGAGGACGGCACCATGGCACGCCTCCCCGATCTCGAGCGCTTTGCAGAAGAGCACGGACTGTTGATCATCTCCATCGCCGACCTGATCTCGTATCGCCGACGCTGGGAGAAGCTCGTGCACCGCGTCAGCGAGGCGCGCATCCCCACCGCGTTTGGGCCGTTCAACGCGGTCGGCTTCGAGTCAGACGACGGACGGACACACGTCGCGATGGTCAAGGGCGATCCGTCGGGGAAGTCGAACGTCTTGGTTCGGGTTCACTCCGAGTGCTTCACGGGTGACGTGTTCGGCAGCACGAGATGCGATTGCGGCATCCAGTTGTCGGATTCGATGCGGCGGATCGAGGAGGAAGGCGAGGGCGTGGTCGTCTACATCCGCGGGCACGAAGGCCGCGGCATCGGCCTGCGTCACAAGCTCGAGGCCTACGCGCTGCAGGACGGCGGACTCGACACGGTCGAGGCGAACGTCGAGCTCGGGTTCTCTCCCGACACGCGGGACTACGGCGTGGGGGCCCAGATCCTGGTCGACCTGGGGATCTCGACGATGCGGCTACTGACCAACAACCCCAGCAAGCGGGCCGGTCTCGAGGGATACGGACTCGAGATCGTGGAGCGGTTGCCGATCGAGAGCGCGCCGAACCCCGAGAACCTTCGTTACCTCCAGACCAAGCGGGACAAGATGGGCCACCTCATCGACGCGGAGATGGTGGAGCCGCAGGCGACCACCACCGATCCACTGGACAGGGAGGCAAGATGACGCGCGTTTACGAAGGTGATTTCGACGCCCGCGACCTGCGGGTGGCGATAGTCGTGTCCAGATTCAACGAGACGATCTCTAGGCAACTACTGGCGGGATCGATCGATTGTCTCCAGCGGCACGGGGTGCCCGACGAGAAGATCGCGGTCGCCTGGGTTCCGGGCGCGTTCGAGATCCCCGTCACCGCGAACCGCTTCGCCATGTCGCGAGAGTTTGACGCGGTCATCTGTCTCGGCGTCGTCATCCGAGGAGAGACGGCTCACTTCGAGTACGTCGCGGGCCACGCATCGAACGCGATCGGGCAGATCTCCGTTGACTCCGGCATCCCGGTCGCCAACGGAGTCCTGACCACAGAGAACGTGGAGCAGGCGAACGATCGCGCGGGCGGAAAGATGGGCAACAAAGGCTTCGAGGCCGCTCTCGCCGCGATCGAGATGGTGAACCTATTGGCCTCTCTTCCCAAGCCGGTGGAGGGCATCTAAAGGCGGGGCCACGGGCCTTCCGTT
>JAXDJL010000186.1:0-4607 GCA_034665685.1 Actinomycetota bacterium
CCGATCTTCATCTTCATCGCGCTGCAGATAATCCAGCAGTCCATCGGCTGCTGATACCCGGTTAGCCAACCCTTTTCTGGGATACTGACGCCATGGATGACCTGTCGGCGCGCGATGTCCACGAGAAACAGTTCCACGATGCGTGGCGCGGCTACAACCAGGAGGAGGTCGACGATTTCCTCGACGATGTGGCCGAAACGATCGACCGCCTCGCACGCGAGAACGAGTCCTTGCGCACCCGTTTGCGCCAGCTAGAAGAGACCGCCCACTCGGCGAAATCGACCGAAGAGATGTTGAAGAAGACCCTCCTCAGCGCGCAGCAGGCGGCCGAAGAATCGATCGCCGAAGCGCATGCCAAAGCCGACGCGATGATCGCTGAAGCCGAAGCCCGAGCCCGCTCCACCGACCACGACACCCAGGGCCGTGTCACGGCCGCCGAAGAAGAGGTTCGGCGCCAGACCGCGGAGGTTCACGAGCGGTTCGAGGCTCGCAAAGCCGAGTTGGACGATTCTCTCGGGCGCCTCGAAGCGTTCGAGGACGCGATCAAAACGCGTTTGAGATCGTTCCTCGAGCAGGGTCTTGGGGCCTTGGACGACCTGAAGAATCACCAGCAGCGACCCGAGGTCCGGTCCCCGGAGCCCTTGCCCGAGGAACCCCCGCAGGCCGAGGCGGAGGAACCCCAACCGGCCGACCCGGAACCGCCCGACTCACAGGAGGCGCAGGGATCGGAGCAGTCGGAGCAATCGGCCGAGGCGCCGATCGGATCCGAGACCGTGGCCGTCGAGGAGCCCGCTCAGGAAGCGATCTACGAACTGGACTCGGATGTCGCCACCGTGTTCGACAGTCTCCCGCAGCGCGAAGAAGATGCGGCTTCGCTGGAGGACTTCAAACCGTTCGACGACGACGCCGCAGCGGTCGAGGGACGCCGAAAGCGCCGGTTGTTCAAACGGCGCGTCGACGACTGGGCTTAGTCCCCCGGATCCGGTACCGGTACCCAGATGACTGCGCTGATCGGCGGCTCCATGTTGTTGATCGCAGGATCTGCGATCGCCCTCGTGTTCGGATGGATCAGCGCGGAAGAGACTCTGATCTGGACGTCGATAGGCGCCAGTGTCGCGGCGGGGATACTCCTTGCGCTCGGGTACTCGCGCAGCAAGCAGGAGATAGCGTCATCTCGCCGCCCGCCCGAAGGAGACGGCTAGGCCCGCCGTAAGCCGATCTCTATCCGGCCCCCATCGACGTCGAGGGCATCGGAGTTCGCATCGCCGGGGGCGGCGGCTCCAACATGGATCGTCGTGGCGAGAACCTCGGCCGCTATGTAGTCCTTGTGAGTCTCCAGGGCCGCCGCGAGGGGCTCGTCGGTGGAGTCGAGCCATAACTCGATGCGGTCCTCGACCGCCAGCCCGGAGTTCTTGCGAAGCTCTTGTACCGCCCGAACGACCTCGCGGGCAACGCCTTCGGCGCGCAGATCGCTGTCGATCTCGAGATCGAGTGCCACTCCGTACGGACCGTCCTGAGCGAGGGAGAAACCGGCCCGGCCTTCGACCCGTACGTCCAGCTCGTCGCGCGACAGTGTCACTTGCTCGCCGTTCACATCGATCGTTGTCGAGTCGACGGATTCGAGATCCGCAACGAGGTCGTGCGCGTCGGCGCGCGAGATGACTGCCGCAACATCCTTTATCCCGCCGCCGAAACGGGGGCCGAGGAGCTTGAAGTTCGGCTTGATCGTGTAGGTCACCAACTCCTCCAGGCCTTGGGCCAGCTCGACGGATCGAACGTTGAGCTCTTCGGCGACGAGACCCTCGAGCCCGCGCAGATCGTCGAGCTCGCTCCGGGGAACGACCAACAATGCGCGACGCAACGGTTGGCGGGTCCGCACCTTGGCATCCGTGCGCGCCGAGCGCCCGGCGGCTACGAGCCGGCGCACCAGCTGCATACGACGTCTCAAGGTGTCGTCGCCGTGCTCGGGCGTCCGCTGCGGCCAGTCACTCATATGTACGGAAGGAGAGGCATCCGGCAACCGGCCGGTGAGGTTCGTGAAGATCTCCTCCGCAACGAAAGGTGTGAATGGGGCCGTCAATCGCGCCACCGTGACGAGGCATTCCCACAGGGTGAGGAACGCTGCCCGGGTGTCGGCGTCCTGGCCCGACTTCCAGAACCTCCGGCGCGACCGACGGACGTACCAGTTCGACAGGTCGTCCACGAACCGATCGAGCCTTCGCCCCCCGGTTGTGGGATCGAAGGCATCCAGCGACTCCGTCGTCACTCGGACGGTGTCGTCGAGCTCTGCCAGGATCCAACGATCCATCTGGGAGCGCCGATCGTGAGGCACCGTCGTGCCTCCGGGATCGAAATCCTCCAGAGCCGCATACGTCACCCAGAACGAATATGTGTTCCACAGGGTGAGCAGGAACTTGCGCATCTGCTCTTCGATCAACTCGGGACCCACGCGCCGGGGCGACCAAGGCGTTCCCGCCGTGAGCATGTACCAGCGGAGTGGATCGGCGCCTTGCGCGTTGCACACGCTCCACGGATCGAGGATGTTGCCGAGTGATTTCGACATCTTGCGTCCCTCGGTGTCGATGATGTGACCGAGGCACACGCAGTTCTTGTAAGAGTTGCGTCCACGCACCAATGTCGCCACTGCGAGCAACGAATAGAACCAGCCCCGCGTCTGGTCGATCGCTTCGGAGATGAAGTCCGCGGGGAAGCGCTTCTCGAACAGGTCTTCGTTCTCGAACGGGTAGTGCCACTGTCCGAACGGCATGGAGCCCGAGTCGAACCACGCATCGATCACGCTCTTCACGCGCCGCGACTCCTTGCCGCACTCGGGGCAAGGGAAAGTGATGTCATCGACATGGGGACGATGCGGGTCGAAATCGGTCATGTCGTTCCCTGACAGCTCCCCGAGCTCCGCGAAGGACCCGACGCAGACCGCGTGCAGTTCCTCGCAACGCCATATGGGAAGGGGCGTACCCCAGTAGCGGTCGCGCGACAGCGACCAGTCGACGTTGTTCTTCAGCCAGTCCCCGAAGCGCCCGTATTTGATGTTGGGTGGCTGCCAGTTGGTGTCCTCGTTCGAGGCCTGCAACTGGTCCCGGATCTGCGACGTGCGGATGTACCAGTCCTTACGCGCGTAATAGAGGAGTGGTGTCCCGCAGCGCCAGCAGTGGGGATAAGCGTGGCTGTAGTCCTCGGCGCGGAACAGGCGGCCCTTGGCGGAGAGATCTTCGATGATCTTGGGGTCGGCGTCCTTCACCCCAAGGCCGGCGAACGCTCCGCCTCCGTCCACGACGTTGCCGGACCCGTCGATCATCTGGACGATCGGCAGGTCGTCTCGCTTGGCGACGGCCATGTCGTCCTCGCCGTATGGAGCCAGATGGACGATGCCGCTCCCATCCTCCGTCGTTACGAAGTCCCCCGGCCGGATGCGGTGGCCACGCTCGCCGGATGGCACGAACTCGTAAGGCGGCACGTACCGCCGGTCGATCAGCTCGCTGCCCTGGTACTCGGTCAGGACGCGGACGCCTTCGCCGCCCAGCACCGGCTCGACCCGTTCTTTAGCGAGGATCAGGTGCCGCCCCGCTACATCGGGGTCGTCGACCTTCGCGTAGGTGATGTCGGGGCTTACGGCTGCCGCCATGTTGGATAGCAAGGTCCACGGTGTCGTCGTCCACACGAGTAGAGACGTGTCCGGCTCGTCCTCTAGAGGGAAGCGAACGTAGATCGAGGGGTCGACGACGGTTCTGTAAGCACCCGTCATGTGCTGCTCGTGACTAGACAGCGAGGTCTCGCAACGAGGGCAGTAGGGGACCACCTTGAAGTCTTCCTCGAGAAGGCCCTTGTCCCAGATCTGCTTGAGGATCCACCAAACCGTTTCGACGTAGTTCGGATCCATCGTCCAGTAGGCATCATCGAGGTCCACCCAGAAGCCGATGCGCTCGGTGAGCAGGTTCCAGTCCTTCACGTAGCGCTGCACCGATCCCTTGCATCGACGGACGAACTCCTCGATGCCGATCTCGTCCTCGATCTGTCGCTTGTGGGTGATGCCGAGCTCTTTCTCGACCTCTACCTCCACCGGCAGACCGTGGCAATCCCACCCGGCCTTACGTGGCACGTAGCGCCCCCGCATCGTTTGGAAGCGACAGAAGATGTCCTTGAAGGTGCGGGCCTCGACGTGATGGATCCCGGGTCTGCCGTTGGCCGTCGGAGGACCTTCGTAGAAGACCCATTCTTCGGCCCCCAGTCGCTGCTCGACCGAGCGGTGGAAAACGTCGTTGTCCCGCCAGAACTCGAGGATCCTCTCCTCGAGCGCGGGGAACGAGACCTTTGCGTCCACGGGTCGGTACGCCTGCTCGGGCATGGGCCCAAAGATAGCTGCCGTGCTTGGCATCCCCAGCGCCGCCGTGTCCGTAGTGATCACCGTGGAGCTTGTGCTATCGTCCCGCGCCCTTGGGGTCCGAACGGGTCCAACAGGGGGGCCCTGAAGGAGGGGGATCAGCCGTGAGCCCGGCCAAAAAAACCACTTCATCCCGCGCGGGGGGCTCCAAGAAGACTGCGGCCAAGAAGACGACCGCGAAGAAGACCGCCGCTCGCAAGAGCCCGGC
>JAXDJL010000187.1:0-4340 GCA_034665685.1 Actinomycetota bacterium
TTCGTCGGGACCTGGATGGCGTTCTTGATCTTCGGGGGGGAGTTCCCTTCCGACGAGATCATCACGAGACTGTTCGTGACACACGTCCTGATCATCCCCGCGGCGATCGTTGGCTTGCTCACGGTTCACCTCGCGATCGTCTGGCGCCAGAAACATACGCAGTTCCCCGGGCCCGGACGCACGGAGGAGAACGTGGTGGGGTCCAAGCTGTGGCCGACGTACGCGGCCAAGTCGGCGGGTCTGTTCTGCGCAACGCTCGCCGTGCTGAGCGCGCTGGGAGGTCTCGCGCAGATCAACCCCGTGTGGCTCTATGGACCGTTCGAGCCCGCCGCGGTGACGTCCCCGGCTCAGCCGGACTGGTTCCTCGGTTGGGTTGAGGGCGCCCTTCGCCTGTTCCCACCGTGGGAGCTGTCGATCGCCGGCCATCTCATACCGAACCCGTTCTATCCGGCCGTCTTGTTGCCGGGCATCACGTTCGGCCTTTTGCTCCTCTGGCCCTTTATCGAGCGTCGCTTCACCAAGGATGACGTGCCGCACGAGCTGCTGGATCGGCCCCGGGACCGGCCGATCCGGACGGCGGTGGGGGCCGGTGTCCTCGGCTTCTATTCGGTTCTGTTCCTGGCGGCCAGCAACGACTACGTGGCCAAGGTCCTGGGGGTGCCGGTCGGAACGGTCACGAACGTCTTCCGGGTCCTCGTTTTCGTTCTGCCCGCCCTGCTTGCGTGGATCATCTACCGGACGATGATCGCCCTGGGCGTCAGCGAGGCGCCCAACATCTGGCACGTGCCGGCCAAGGCCTTTCGGCGGCGCTGAGCCTCCCGACGGCGCTATCCCTCCCGGCAGGACACAATGGTGTGATGGAAGACCGATTGATCGACTCCTTCGGCCGCGTTGCGAGCGACCTGCGCATCTCGGTGACCGACCGATGCAACTTCCGCTGCCGCTACTGCATGCCCCCCGAGGGTCTACCGTGGTTGCCGAAGGACGAGCTCCTTTCGTTCGAGGAGATCGCCCGCATCGCGCGCTTGCTCATCGATCGCGGGATCCGTTCGGTGAAGCTGACCGGGGGAGAGCCTCTGGTACGCCGCGACCTGCACCTGCTCGTTCGGATGTTGAGGGACATGGATCCCGAGCTCGATATATCTCTCACGACGAACGGGTTCCTCCTCGCCGGCGAAGCGGAGCGACTGGCCGCCGCCGGGCTCGATCGCGTCACGGTCTCATGCGATTCCTTGATCCAGCATCGCTTCGCGGAGATGACGCTGCGCGACGCCCTGTCCGAGGTTCTCCGAGGTCTCGAGGTGGCCGCCGAACATGGTCTCACCCCGATCAAGGTGAACACCGTCGTGATCCGGGGTGTGAACGAGGATGAGCCGGTCGAGTTCGCTCGGCTCGCGCGCCGTACCGGTTACGACGTGAGGTTCATCGAGTACATGCCGCTCGACGCGCAGGACGAGTGGTCGATGGCGGACGTGGTGGCGGGAAAGGATGTGCTCGCAGCTATCGATTCGGTGTGGCCGATCGCCCCGCTGACTGAAGAGTCGCCCGAACCGGCGGCGTCCTACAGCTTCGTGGACGGTGCTCCGGGCTCGGTGGGCGTGATCGCTTCGGTCACGGAACCCTTCTGCGATTCGTGCGATCGCCTTCGGCTCACGATGGACGGGCAGCTGCGGCCGTGCTTGTTCTCGCTGGAGGAGACCGACCTCCGGGGACCGCTGCGCGCGGGAGCGACGGACGACGAGCTCGCCGCGCTGGCGGCCGCCTGCGTCGCAGGGAAGTGGGCCGGTCACCGCATCGGCCAAGTGGATTTCGTGAAGCCGGCCCGCTCGATGTCGCAGATCGGCGGCTGATCCGCTCCCACCAACCCGGACGCGGAAAGGGCGACCTCTCGGCCGCCCCTTCGTGTCCCGGTACCCCTCCTGCCCCACTTCGGCGAGGCGGGGGTGTTCTGGCCACCCGCCGGCCGTACTCCTAGACCTGTGCTTCCTAGTTCTCCTCGGACCTCAGCTCTCCTCTATTCCCACGCTCGGGCGCCCGGGTAGGGGGCGGGCTACGCTCTTCCATCCGTTTCGCTCGACGAAAGGTAGAGATGGCCATCGAGGAGGTCCAGACGAGGGTCCTTCGTCCCGAGCGGTTCGAAGAGGTGCTGGACGAAGAGAGCTACGGGCGTTTCGTCGAGGTGATGAAACGTGGTCGAGAGCTCTTCGCCGGACGCAAGGTGTGGAACATCAACTCGACGGCATCCGGCGGCGGGGTCGCCGAGATGCTCCACTCGCTCCTCGCCTACGCCCAGGGCGCGGGAGTCGACGCGCGATGGCTCGTGATCGGAGGAAACCCCGAGTTCTTCCGCATCACGAAAAGGATCCATAACTTCCTTCACGGATCGTCCGCGGACGGCGGAGACCTGGGCGATGCGGAGCGAGAGATCTACGAAAAGACCCTCGAGGAGAACAAGAAGGAGCTTCGATCGATCGTCTCCAAAGGAGATGTCGTGCTGGTGCACGATCCGCAGCCGGCCGGTCTAGTCGACGACCTCATGAACGTCGGAGCTTCCGTGATCTGGCGGTGCCACGTGGGCCTCGACATGCCGACGGACGTAGCGCGCAAAGCATGGCACTTCCTTCTTCCCTACGTCAGGGACGCCGACGCCCTCGTTTTCTCTCGTCGCGAGTTCGCGTGGGAGGGGATCGACGAGTCGAAGGTCGACATCATCCGGCCATCGATCGACGCGTTCTCGGCGAAGAACCAACAGCTCGATGGTCCCAACATCTCCGCGATCCTCCGTACCGCCCAGCTCATCTCCGATGGCGAGGGCGATGGGTCGCCGACGTTCGTGCGATTCGATGGAAGCTCGGCGGAGGTGAAGCGGGCCGCCCGCTACATCGAGGGCGGCGAGCCGCCTTCCGAGCACGACCCCATCGTCCTCCAGGTGTCGCGGTGGGACCGTTTGAAGGACCCCGTTGGGGTGATCAAAGGATTCGCGGATCACGTTGCACCCGGAGCGCCGGACGCGCACCTCATCGTCGCGGGGCCGGCCGTCGAGGCGGTGTCGGACGATCCCGAGGGGGCCGAGGTCGTGGAGGAATCACTCGCCTCATGGAAGGAGCTCGATCGGGACGTGCAGGCGAGGGTTCACCTCGCCTCTCTCCCGATGGACGACGGTGAAGAGAACGCCGCCATGGTCAACGCGCTGCAGCGCCGCGCCAACATCGTCGTACAGAAGAGCCTGGCCGAAGGCTTCGGGCTGACCGTAGCCGAGGGGATGTGGAAGGCGCGGCCCGTCGTCGCGAGCAAGATCGGAGGGATCCAGGATCAGATAGTCGACGGCGAGACCGGCGTGTTGGTTAACGACCCCAAGGATCTGGCGGAATACGGAGGCGCGGTTGCGGCGCTACTCGCCGACGAGGATCGAGCGCGCAAACTGGGGAAGCGGGCTCAGGAGCGTGTGCGAGAAGAGTTCCTCGGCCCCCGGCATCTCACGGACTATCTCGATCTGATCGAGCGGCGGAAGCTGTAGGCCGCTCAGAGCTCCTTCGCGATGAAGCTCTCCAGCTGACTCAGATTCCGCACCTCGACCATCTTGTCGACGAACGGCTCGTAGGCTGATGCGACCGAGTCGCCCGTATCCCAGTCGCGCACCGCTTCGGGGTTAAGCCAGTAGACGTGTCGCGCCTTCTCCTTGAGCGCTCGCAGAGCGTCCGCGCGAGGAGAGCGGTAGTTGTTGCGCGCGTCCCCCAGGATCAGCAGGGTGGCCTTGGGGCCGAGATCCTTGCCGGTCAGCTCCAGGAACCCCTGTATCGATCGTCCGTAGTCCGAGCGATCCTCCAACTCGACGACCGATGCCTCTCGGCTCATCGCTTCGATCGCCGCGGCGAAGTCCTCGTGCGCGAAGAACCTAGTGATCTCGTCGACGGTGTCGACAAAAGCGAACGATCTGACCTTCGAGAACTGTGCGGCCAGAGCATGCGTGAGCATCAGGCCGAACCGCGAGAAGCGAGCCACCGAGCTCGATACGTCGCACAGCACGAAAAGTTCGGGTCGGTGGGGCGCTCGATGTCGCATGTGGATGTCCAGTGGAGTTCCGCCGGACGACAGCGAGTGACGCACGGTCTTTCGCATGTCGAGTTGCCCGCGTCGCGCTCGCCGTCGCTTCATCGCGACGCGAGCGGCAAGCTTGCGTGCAAGGGGTCGGATCGCGCGCTGCACCTCCTCCATGTCGGCCGTCGCGCTGAGGAAGCTGAGCTCCTCCGGCAGAGGCTGCACGGCGTACGCTGCGACCGCGTCGGGACCCCGATGCTCCGCGACGCGTCGTCTCGTTTCGGTGAGCAGCTCGGCGCGGA
>JAXDJL010000188.1:0-5517 GCA_034665685.1 Actinomycetota bacterium
ACACCGGCGAGATCGCGTGGTCGGACGAGATGTTTCGCATCTACGGTCTGTCCCCCGAATCGTTCAGGCCGTCGTACGAATCCGTTGCCACCCTCAGCCATCCCGACGATCGGGAGAAATCCAGGGCACAGACTCGAGCCGCCATCGAGAGCGGGGAGCCGATGAGCTTCGAGCAGCGCGTCATCCGTCCCGACGGGACAGAAAGGGTGGTCCTGGCTCAAGGCAAGGTCCTAAAGGAGACGGGAGGCTCGACCCGGTTGATCGGCACCGTTCAGGACATCACGGAGCGCAAGAAGCAGGAGACCTTCAGGGAGCAGTTCATCGCCAACGCGGCACACGAGCTGCGAACCCCCATGACGACCCTCGTGGGGTTCGTAGAGATGCTCGCCAAGAAGCGCGGGGTCATGCCCGAGGAGCAGATGGCCGTGGTCATGGATGCCATGAGCCGTTCCGGCGATCGCTTGGCGGTTCTGATCAACAACCTGCTCGACCTGACGAAACTGCAGCAAGGTGAGCTCGAGTTCGAGCTGGTGCCGGTCCAGGTCGGCGAGGTGCTGCGGGCGGCCAAGGAAGCGATCCCCCCACCCGATGGAAAACATCTCGAGGTGAGCGTGGAAGGAGACCCCGTCGCCTTGGCGGACAGGCACCGCTTGGACCAGGTGCTGACCAATCTGATCACCAACGCCTACCGTTACGGCGGAGAACGGATCCGGATCGAGGCCGCAGATAAGAACGGATCGGTCGTTCTTTCAGTGACCGATAACGGCACCGGAGTCGAAGCCGCCTTGATACCGAACCTTTTCGATCCGTTCACGCGGGGGGCGGAGTCATCCGAGGTGGGAGGCAGTGGGTTGGGCCTTGCCATCGTGAAGATGCTCGTCGACGCGTCTGGGGGCGAGATATGGCACGAGACAGAGAGCCCTCACGGCGCACGATTCACGGTTCGGCTGAAAAGAGGCTGATGAGTCCTCGGATCCTCGTGGTCGACGACGAACCGGACATCCGCATGCTGACCCGGATGATGCTCGAGGGTGCGGGTCATGAGGTGGTGGAGGCTCCCACTGGGGAAAAGGCGCTCGAGATCCTGGAGACGGAACGGCCCAACCTCATCTTGCTGGACATCCGTCTCCCCGGGATAGACGGCTGGCAGGTCTTGAAACGAGTAACCGAGAGGACGGTCGAGCCGATCCCGGTGGTGATGATGTCGGCGCACTCAAGCGAGGGCACGCTCGCCCGCGCCGCCCAGGAGGGCAGCGTGGGCTATCTGGTGAAGCCGTTCAAGGAGGCGGAACTCCTCCGATACGTAGACACGAAGGCGAACAAGTGATCTCTGCGTTGTGGGTCGCTCGATCGATCCCCAGTGCCTCGTCGTACACCTCTCGGAATTGGTACAGGTGAGCGCGATCTCGGTAGACGAACGACCGGTCCGGCAGTAGGGGGATGTGCGCGTCGAAATAGAGGTTGAAGACGAGCCGGAAACTGTTGACCGGTGAGATCGTTTCGTAGAGGTCGTGGTGAGGGACGCCGGGCAGGTAATAAGCGTTCAGTATCAGTAATTTCTCGCGCAGCTCGGACTTGCGGGCCTCGAACCAGTCGTACGCGTCTTCGTTCCTCTGCAGTCGGAATGGGTGCGGCCCCTCGTCCGACTGGATGATGATGATCGGGTCTTCGTCGTCGGGACCCGACAATAGATCGGCGACCATCTCCCTCATCCGGGTGTTTGTGTAGATGAGTTGGTTGATGTAGTTCTCTTTGGACGTGTGCTGCTTCTCCTCGTCGGGTAGCACGAGGTTTCCGACCGCGTCGAAAACGATCGGTGGATGGGGAAGCAGCATGTGCATGAACGTGAAGGTCGGAGCGGGGTCGTTCTTCACGGTCGCCAGTTTCTCGAACTGATACTGAACCCGGCGAGCCTGCGTGGGCCTGAAGCCGTACGACCTCGCGATGCCGAACTCTTCGCTGAGGGGGCCCCACAGCGTCGA
This sequence comes from Actinomycetota bacterium, assembly GCA_034665685.1. Lineage (GTDB taxonomy): Bacteria > Actinomycetota > CADDZG01 > CADDZG01 > WHSQ01 > JAUJNU01. The sequence continues at coordinate 1,983 of JAXDJL010000188.1, forward strand.
CTTCAGCAGCACCTGGGAGAACTCGGACAGTGCGTTTCCATACACGTAGCTCACATCCGCCTGCTGGTTCTCCTGGGTCGGGTTCCACCAGGCCCCGATCTGGTACTGGCGATAGCCGAGCGTCTTGAGGACGCGGGCGACCTTGAAGTCGCGCAGGAGCCGGTAGATAGGAGCGTATTCGGAGCTCTGTGGCGGATACGTCTTCGATAGGTAGTTGAGGTAGCTCATGTTCAGGGACGACGCGATGGAGTGGCCCGTCTTCAGGTTATTGGCGGCCGTGTCGTGAGCGACGTAGAAGCCGAGGCTCTCCAGATAATCGAGCGTCTCGCTGTTGTCGAAGTCGAACAGACGCTCGAGAGTCTTCTCGTTCGCGTACCGGTCGAAGATGATGTAGTAGATGTCGCGTTTGGAGGCCTCGTCCACCGTGCTCGGATCGGGCAGTTGGAGTCCCTGGGCGGCCGGCGGCGGGGGAGGGTGGTCCTTGAGAGCGTGAGCCACGATCGGCACAACGTTCATCAAAACTAGTGCCCCGGCGATCAGATTCAGCGCCGATGTCAATCGTTCGAGGTTCTTGGCGCGGATCACGACAACGGTCCCGCCAACGCCGATGGCGAGCCACAGAGTCAACAGGAAGACGTTCGTGTTCACGACCGCCACGTGGCGCACGCCCTCGAACACGTGGCCGTAGGAGAAGAACAACAACACGTAGATCGAGGTCAGGGCGGCGGCTTTGGTGCCGTCTCGGACGATGAAGCGCAGGAGTCCGAAGAAAACGGTAACAACCGCGAGCACGAAGAGAAGCGGCCAGACGACGGCGTTCGCCTTGACGTCCTCGGTCAGGTTCTGCGCGAACAGGAACACAACCGGGTAGGCCGCAAACAGGAACGGGTGCAGCAGAAGCCGGCGCGCCATGCGAGCTACCGAACGCGCATGAGATACAGAACGCGCTCCGAGCCTTTGATCTCCTCGACCCGCTCGGTCTCGAATGACTCCTTGAAGGCTCGCTCGAAGCCATCACGCGTGTAGTCGGGAAAGACGTCTTCGCGGCTCGACAGCAGGTGACGGACCTTTTCGTCGCTCTTGGGGACGAACTCGATGATGAGACGGCTGCCCAGCGACGCGAAGTAGTCGGCGATCTTGGTCAAGGGCACGTTGTTGGCGATGGCTAGATGATGGATCAGGGCCAGCGCCAGCAGAAGATCGGCCGGCCCCCGCTCCTGCAGGGTCATCCTTTCTTCGTTGGCCCAACCCAGGCCGGGGCTTGGGTTCGTCAGGTCGCATACGAGCGGAAGCACGTTCTCTTCCTTGTCGGCCTTCACCCGGCGGTAACTTTCCTCGACGCAAGCGGGGTCCATCTCGAAGGCGATCGTCTTGACGCCCTGGGCGGCCGCGATGCGGGAGAAGAGGCCCGTGTTCGCTCCCAGATCCCACACGGTTTGTGGAGCCGCCTGCTCGATCAGGCTCGCCACGAGCTCCTGTTTGTGATCGGTTGCTTCCGAGCTGTAGTGCGCGGCCTCGGCGTAGTAATCGACCCAATGCGAGTCGGCTCTGCCAAGCTCCATCTTGTCGACGGCGCGATAGAGGCTGTCTATCAAACCCTTGAAGGCCTGAAGCGTGAACGGCCGGTTGCGCGCCGGTTTCTTCGTCGACTCGGAGCCTCCGCCGGTGTGCGAATGCTTCTTCTGGCTCCTCGCGTGAAGGAAGACGTGCAGCAGCAGGGGGATCCGGAAGCGCGTCCTCAGAGGAAGCATGCGCGCCGCAAGATCGAGAGGGACCCCATCGATGTGGTTGCGCGACAGGAGGCCGAGTCGCACGTCTCGGTAGGCCATGAGCGCTATGGGGGCCAGGAAGTGCTGACAGAACTGCCGGTAAGCGACCCAGGGTTCCCCTTCCTGGAGGACCTCGAAGGAAAGGGTGTCGATCAAAACGGGACGCCCGCGATGGAACTGGATGTTGTACGCGCTGGCATCGCGCAGAGACATCCCCTTGTCGAGCGCGACCTTCTGGATACGAAGCGTCGCAAGAGCGGCGTCCTTCAGCTGCCCGAAGCTCCACTCGTAGGGGTAGGAGATGAAGTCGACGACCTCCGGCTTGATCACCTTGTAGGCGTCTTCGGTCCCGAACGAAGCAGCCGCGACCTCTTCGTGGGGAACGAGAAGACCGAGCCTAGTCAGCTCGTCGTAAAGGCCTGAGTCGAAGAGCGCGTCGTAGTGCTCCTGGTGAACGGGGTTGACCTGGCGGTAAAGAACCCCGCCCCGCCTGAAGAGGAATCCGGCGGGGTCTCTGAAGGAGCTGCTAAGCGTGGAGGGATCCGTCACTTCGGCGGGCTCTGCTGCTCCTCGCCCTCGACGGTTCGGCTGCGACCGGTGAACAAGCTCACGATCTTCTGCCAGAAGACCCTGATCCCCAGGCCCACGGCGAGCGCGCCGCCCACCACCATCTGGATGATGTAGCTACCGGATCCTGCGTCGATGTAAGCGTTGGCGACCGGGAGCACAGTGCCCCAGAACGCCAGCACCAGGATGCCGACGGTGAATATCCGAGATTTCGTGTCCTTCATGGATCGCCTACTTTCCGATCGTCGTCTGGAAGGCGCCTCACGTGGGGCGCGTCCATGAACTCTAGCTGACTTCGACGCGAAACTGCCCGAACCTTCAAAGTCGCCCCGCCCTGAGACAGCCGGCTCCTCGGCAGTACATCGCAGCTTGCAATCCACGCCTGAGGCGCCTCAGGGAAGTCAGGTAGGCGTGGTCCCGGGCCAGGTTTCGCACCTCGCCGGGGTCGGCCGTCAGGTCGTACAGCTCCTCCCTGGTCCCATCCACGCCGTAGGTGCGGATGTATTGCTCGTCGGCCGTGATGATCGACCTCCAGGAGGGCACCTTCAGGTTCAGCTCGGCCTCTTTCCAGTGCTCGAGCAGCAGGGCCTCCCTCTTGTCGTCCCCCAGCAGCGAGATCCCATCCATGTGCTCGGGACCCGCCGGAGGGATACCCGTCGCCTCCAGGACCGTCGGAACGATGTCGATGTTCGCGACCAGTCGAGCGTCTGTCTCCCCGGCCGGGAACCGCCCCGGCCATCGCGCGAAGAAGGGGACCGCGACCGAGTCGATGTAAGGACTGCTCTTCTCTCCGAGCCCATGCTCGCCCCAGTGATAGCCGTTGTCCGATAGGTAGAACACGATCGTGTCGCGCGTCTCGTCTAGATCGTCGACCTCGCCCAATACCCGATCGACCAGGTCGTCCACCGACATCAAGGTTCGAAGCTGATGGTTCCGTGCTTTGTCGGTTCGTTCCGTCGGGATGCCCGAGTCGCGCACCCACGCCGGTTTGCTTCGGAGCTCCGCTCTCGAGACGGGGGGAGGACCATTCCACGGCGGCACCGGCGCATCTTTGTAGCGAGCTGCCGGGACCCATGGATAGTGGGGCGCGAACGGCGCCACGTAGAGGAACCAGGGTTGGCCGTCGTCCTCCTCGTACGACTTGAGTAGCTCGATCGCTGAATCCGCGATGTAACGGGTTGGGTACTCGCGGATCCTCT
>JAXDJL010000189.1:0-3042 GCA_034665685.1 Actinomycetota bacterium
GGCGCCCAGACCTGCGAGGAATGGAGGGACCTTGTCCCCACCGAAGTCGAGCACTCGGACCGTCACGAGCTTACCCACGAGTGCTTCGAAGATCGGCTCGAGCACCTTGGTGTGCGCCGCTTCGTCCGGCCACCTCTCGCTCTCGAGGAACGGGAGCTCGGTCCGGAGAAGCCCGATGCCCTCCGCGTTGGCGGTCAGGCCCGCGGCGACCTCTTCCAGAGTCGCCACGTTGCACAACAAACCCACGTCGGTTCCGTCAATCGTCTTCGCCGGGAGGGTGCGTTCCGCAGCGAGGGTGTCTCGCAACTCGGCCGCGGTCCTCATCGCGTCCTCGGCGCTCTTCATCTCGGCGGCACCGGGTCTCACGGTCACTTCGGCCCGCTGGCCGTCGACGATGAGCGGCGTGCCGTCCTCGACCTCGAGGATCTCAGAGCTCACGCCCAGGACCAACGGGATGCCGAGGGACCTAGCAACGATCGCGGCGTGCGAGTTAGGCCCACCTTTGACCGAGACCCCCGCTGCGATCGATCCGGATTGAAGGCCGAGGATATCGGCGGGCCCCAACTCCTCGGCGACGAGGATCGCCGGCCCCCCGCCGTGCCCGTTCGAAGCCGTCGATGCCAAGGGAGCCGCAAGTGCGGCGGCACGACGTCCCACCTGCCGCACGTCGGCTGCCCGCTCGCTTAGCGTCGCGTCGCCGAGTCGCTCGATCGTGCCGGCGTGCTCTTCACTCACCGTTTCCAGCGCGCGCGCCGCGCTACCGGTCCGCTTCGCCTCGGTCCGTGCTTGAGACCGGAGCACTGGGTCGTGCGCGATCAACGATCCGATCGCGATGATCTCCGCTTCATCGTGATGCCCTTCGGCACGCAGCCGATCCGCCAGCTCATCCAATTCCCGGGCCGCGGCGTCGAGGGCCTCATCCACCCTCCCCGCCGGATCCATGTCTACATCTGCATCCGCCTGCGGAAGCGGGAAGCGCGACAGCGTACGAGCGTTCCCCGCCGCGAGACCGCGCGATCCAGGGACCCCGCGCAGGACGAGGGGATCCATGGGTCAGCTCGCCGCGGCTCGCTCGAGCGCTGCGAAGATGATGACCGTTGAGGTCGCGCCCGGATCCTGGTGGCCGATGCTGCGGGGGCCGAGATAGGAGGCCCGGCCCTTCTTAGCTTGCATCTCGACGGTGGCGCGAACGCCCTCCTCGGCAGCTTCGCGAGCCTTCGTCGCACCGGTAGCGAGCGACCCTCCGCCGTCCAACTCCGCAGCCAGCGCATCGAGGGCCGGCACGAAAGCATCGACCATCGTCTTGTCTCCAGGCGCCGCGGCCCCAAGCTTCTGGATCGCCTCGAGCCCCGCTTGGAGTGCAGCGAGAAGGCCCTGGGGCTCAAAAGAGTCCTCATCACCAAGGGCCTTCCCGGCCTGACGGAACGCGCTCCCGTAGAGCGGTCCCGCCGCGCCTCCGACCGTCGAGATCAGCGTGCTGCCGACCAGCGTGAGCAGCGGTCCCGGCCGCTCCTCCTCACTCTCTTGGAGTTTGGAGGAGACGGCCGCGAAACCGCGCTGCATGTTCACGCCGTGGTCGGCATCGCCGATCGCCGAATCGAGGTGGGTCAGGAAGTCGCGTTGCTCCTCGATCGCCGTAGCGATCTCGTCGATCCACCTGCGGACGAACAACACATCCACGCTCTCGACGCCCTCCTCAACGAGCCTTCCTACGTGCCCCATCGTAGTGCGGGCGTGTTCACCGGCGCATCCCATAGCTCCGTGAGCTCCGAGTCGAGCTTGCAGAGGGTGATCGAGCAGCCGGCCATATCGAGGCTCGTGACGTAGTCGCCTACGAGGGAACGCTCGATCGTGGCACCGCGCTCGGCAAGAGCCTTGGCGACCTCGTTGAAGACGACGTACAGCTCGATCAATGGGGTTCCGCCCATCCCGTTCACCATCACGAGCGCCTTGTCGTCCTTCTCGAAGGCGTAGTCATCGAAGATCGCGTCCATTGCGACCTTCGTGATCTCGGCCGCGGACGTGATCTTCACGCGTCGTCGTCCCGGCTCCCCGTGGATGCCGACCCCGACCTCGATCTCGTCATCGGGCAGATCGAAACCGGGCTTGCCGGCGGCGGGGGGCGTGCACGCGGTGAGCGCGACCCCGAAGCTGCGAGAGTGCTCGTTGACCTTGCGACCAACGGCGGCGACCGCGGCAAGGTCTCCTCCCCTTTCGGCGAGGGCGCCGGCGATCTTCTCGACGAACAAAGTTGCGCCGGTTCCCCGGCGTCCCGCTGTGTAGAGACTGTCCTCTACTGCAACGTCGTCGTTCACGAGCACCGACTCGACCTTGACGCCTTCGTCCGCCGCCATCTCGGCTGCAAGCTGAAAGTTCATGACGTCGCCGGTGTAGTTCTTGACGATGTGCACGACGCCGGAACCGCCGTCCACTCCGCGTGTCGCGGCGAGCATCTGATCGGGGACCGGAGAGGTGAACACCTCACCCGGGCAGGCGGCGTCCAGCATGCCTGCGCCCACGAAGCCACCGTGAAGGGGCTCGTGCCCGGAGCCTCCGCCCGACACGAGCGCGACCTTGCCGGATACCGGGGAGTCGGCCCGGTAGATGACCTTGCCCTCCACGTCGACCCGGAGCTGCGGATGGGCCGCTGCGATGCCCTCGAGAGCGTCGGTGACGACGTCCTCGGGAGCGTTGATGAGCTTCTTCATGTGTGGCGTCCTCTCTTAGCGGCTCGGGACCGGGTTCTCGGTCAGGGCCTTCTTCAACGGGAACTCTGGAATCTCGGGGACCGCCTCTGCGGTTCGGGAGATGCCGACGTAAGCGAGAGCCGCGAGGGCACCGCCGACGAACTCGCCGATCCAGTAAGCGGGAAGCTGGTTCCAGAGAACGTCTCCGCCGAGACCCTGCAGCGCCAGCATCGGTCCGAACGTGCGGGCCGGGTTGATCGATGCAGAGGTCGCGGGAGCGACAACGATGATCGCCGCGAAGACAACGAAGCCGATGGCGAGGCCGGCCCAACCGGCCGGCGCGCGGCGATCGATG
>JAXDJL010000190.1:0-2994 GCA_034665685.1 Actinomycetota bacterium
GCATCCAACCGTGCCCACGGGTACCCGGTTCCAACTCGCGCCGCCATCCTCTGTTCGGTAGAGAAAGGCGTCGGCCATGGCGCAGTCATTCGTCACCACCCAACCGCGTCTGTTGTTAAGCCACTGAAAATCATGGACCGCGACGTCGCCCCCTCTCAACCGATGGGACGTGACATCGCGCCAGGAGTTGCCCGCATCGTCGGTCCGATACAACCGGAAGCGGCAATGAGTCTCGGACTCCGTCTCTCTGCATTCGTATACCGAGGCGACACCGAAGTCTCGGGTGTATAGGACGGTCTCCCCTAACTCGTTCGTGTGCTTCACGCCCGAGGGGCGGAAGGCGCGCCCCAGCTTCACGCTTCCTTTGACCGGAGGCACCGCGAGGGCCAGCAGGAGAATCACGGATCCCAGGACCCGAGTTGTTGAGCGCATCGTCGATCAAGCCTAGTCCTGGGTTCGACCGATGTGTCAGTGAGAGTCGCGGAGTCGTTCGGTATGACGAGCCAACTCGGTCGCCTCCTTCCTCTCGTACATCTCCGAAATTCGACACGATCGGCGGCGACGGGGGAAACCACGAGTGCCTGGACGCCGAAGAAGAGACGAGGAGCTGCTAGCCGGAGCCCAATAGGGCGGAGATCCGCTGCACTTCGGGGGCGCACCCCTTTCGCGCGTAGCACTCGAGCGCTCGCTCCCAGGCGTGCCTCGCATCGTCCTCCCGGCCGAGCAGAGTGAGCACTCGAGCGTGAGCCGCGTGGGCACTCCCTTGGTCCGTGAGCATGTCGGACGCTTCGGCGCGGTCCACGGCTTCCGAGATCAGGCGCTGCGCTTCGGCGCTCTCTCCGCGCGCGGCTAGGACCTGGGCGAGGGCCGATCGCCACAGGATCTGGGTGAGGGCGTCGTCCTCCAACCCGAGCTCCTTGCCCTTGAGCGCCCACCGTTCTGCGTCTTCGAACCTGCCGGCACGGCAGAGGATCTCTGCGAGCAATCCCGCCGACGTCGAATACAAGCTTTTCTCGCCCAGCCGCTCGAAGGACGCGCAATCCACCTCGAGGATCGCTATCGCGGAGTCGTGGTTGCCGTTTAGCGTTTCTATGTGAGCGGCCGCCTGGCCCGAGCCGGCCCAGGTCATCTCGTTCCCCAGCTGGCGGATCATCTCCCGGCTCTCGGCCGTCAACCTTCGGCCCTCCTCCGGGTCCCCCGAGATGCCGATGAGGCAACCTTTGGTCACCATGAGCATGAGCTTCGTCGTCAGTCGCTCGACTTTGTCGATCTCTTCGCTCAGCTCCCTGATCCCTTGCTCGCAGGGGACTTCCCCGGCCATGTAGCAGGCCCCCAACCATTCGGTGGCTGTCACCTCCTGCCAATGGTCCCCCGCTTCGCGCGCGTACCGAAGCGCATTCCGTATCGCGTGGCGAGCTGCCTCCGTCTCGCCACGGATGAGGTGAACGAGACTGATCGGCTTCCACGCCTTCGCGAGTGTCCTCAGATCTCCAGTCCGCTCGATCGTGGGAATCAGCTGCCTGATTCGCTCTTCAACCCCGGCGACGCTCAGATCTTCGGACTGGATGGAGAGGTGGATCATGAGCTCGGTGAGTCGCGCGCTGATGGAGGTGATGTCGTCTTCAAGTCGGTCCCGCCGCACCTCGGCCAGGAGCTCCAGGGCCCGATCGAATCCCCCTCTCGTCTCTTCCACCTCTGCCAAACGAAGCAAAGCCACGCGACGCTCATCGCGATCGGCGGGCCACAGATCCGCCGCGCGACGGAGCAGCTTCGCGGCAGCGTTCGCGTCGGCACGATCCATCGCTCGAACGCCCGACTCAAACAGGAGGGCGCCCGCGCGGTCGGCAAGCTTCTGGACCTCCGGCGTTCTCGATCCCAATTGCATCCGATATTCATAGGACTCGGCGTAGTGGTGCGCGATGATCTCCTGGAACTCGTTGCGGGGCCCTTCGGCGCGTCGCTCGAGCCACTCCGCAAATATCTGATGCAGCTCCGCACGCTGCTCCTTCGCAAGCGACTCATAAGCAGCGTCCCGGATGAGGATGTGCCGGAACCTGAAGCTGTCCTCTCCCACGAGATCGTCGATCCCGGGACGCACCAATTCCTTTCGCACGAGCGTCTGGAGGTTGTGGCGCAGCTCGTTACGTGCAGGAGGAGGGGTCATCTCCCGCACCGCGCCCGAGTAGAAGACCTGCCCCACGACCGAGGCACGCTCTATCGTACTGCGTTCCTCTAGAGCCAGTCGGTCGAGACGCGCCGCCAGCAGCGCGTTGATCGTGGGCGGGACGCTGATGTCCTCCGCCGGCCGCGCGGTGAACCAACGCCCCTCGCTTCGCTCTAGATAGCCGTCGTCTATCAACATCTCCAGCATCTGCTCCACGAAAAGCGGGTTCCCTTCCGCGGTTTCTGACACCCTGCGCCGGATCGCCGGACTCAGGTCGGCCTCACCCAGGAGGGTCCGGATCAACTCCTCGGACATCTCTTCGGTGAGAGGTTCCAGCAACATGGAGGTCGCGTTCGGCTTGCCTCCTCCCCAACCCGGCCGCTCGTCCATCAGCTCGGGCCGGGCGATACAGAGGAGGAGGATGCCGGACCCCCGCGCCCAGTCGGCGATGTACTCGAGGGTGTCCAGGAGCGACGCTTCGGCCCAGTGGATATCGTCGACCACCACGACGAGGGGTGCCCGGGACGCGAGCTGCTCGAACAACCTCCGCACCCCCCACGAAAGCTCGTCGACTCCGTTCGTAACGGGAACAAGACCGAGCAACTGGAGCAGGATCGGAGCCACGACGGCTGCCTCCTCCGACGGAAAGATGCTCGCCAGCTCGCTGGAAGCATCGTCGGCGGAGATGCCCTCGGGAAGGTGGAGCAAGCTGCGGATCACTTCGGCCAATGGCCAGTAGGTGATCCCGTCGCCGTAGGCGAGACAGCGACCGCGACCGACCCTGACGTCCGCAGAAAGCGAAGAGAGGAACTCCGCGACAAGTCGCGACT
>JAXDJL010000191.1:0-19690 GCA_034665685.1 Actinomycetota bacterium
TTCGTCGACGAAATCTAGATGGGCGTCGATCTGAACCACGCACATGTTCTTGTACCCGGCGGACCCGAAGGCCCTCAGGATCGGGATGGGCACAGCGTGGTCGCCACCGAGGGTGACGGGGAAGGCCTTTCTAGCCAGGACCGCTTCGAGCATTATCTGAATGTTCTGAAGGCAACGGTCCGGGCTTGCGTGGATCATGTCAGCGTCGCCGACATCGATCATCCGTACGCCCTCGAGGTACACCTCGTCGAACTCGGAGTCGTAGTAGCTGACCGTTCGCAGCCCGTAAATGGTCGAGGCCTCGCGGATCGAGCGGGGGCCGTACCTGGCACCCGCTCGGACCTGAGTGCTCAGGTCGTAGGGAGCTCCGATGATCGCGATGTCATCCGGTTGCAGGTTTTGCAGATCCGGATCGTGAGGGACCTTGGCAAAGGTTGATATCCCCGTGAAGGGCAGGTTCAGTCTGTCTTCGGACATGACTTCTTAGCCCTCTTTGGTGTCGAAGAGACGAGGCTCCAACACCTCGATCAACGCAGATGCCGCGATGTTCTGAGTGCGTTCCGTTGGGTCCCAGGCGGGAGCGACCTCGACCACATCGAGACCGCGGATCGGAAACTCACGCAAAGCGCGCAAGATGTCCATCAACTCTGATGGGAATAGCCCGCTGATCCCCATGGCGTTCCCCGTGCCTGGCGCGTACGTTCGGTTGAGACAGTCGATGTCCAACGAGATGTACAGGGCATCGCTGTCTCGTAGGACGTCCTCTGCAGCCATGGTGGCGACCTTCGCCGGGCCGTCCCGTCTCACTTTTGTGATGCTGTGGATCTCCAGTCCTTGGGCCTTAGCGAACTCGATATCGCTCTTGATCTGGACCGGCTCGGCACCGATCACGGCGGCGCATCCAGAACGCAGAGCGCCGACCTCGAAGAGATTGCGGATGGTTGATCCGGACGAGTACTTTCCGAACTCCGGGATCTCGCCGCAGAGGTCGAGGTGAAGATCGATGTGGAGGTAGCCGAGTTTCTCTCCAGTGCGGGCGGTGACTCCCTCGGTGAATCCCCAGACCACCGGGAAGGTGGTGAAGTGATCCCCGCCGAGGCTGACTGGCATCGCCCCCGAAGTGCCCACGTCCCGATACGTCTTTCGAACGAACTCCATCATCTGCGCGGTGTCGAAGCTGTCCAATTCGAGGTCGCCGGCATCTTTGATCTTCGAGATGTAGGAGAGTTCCTGCCCGTTATCGATGTTCACGAGCGTGTTATCCCCGAGCTCGGTGACGTAGTAGTCGAAAAGGAAAGTCGCCTCCCGCACGCCCTTCGGGCCCGCCGCCGCACCGCGCCGGCTGAGCTTGGTCTTGTCCCAGGGGACCCCGATTACCACGAGGTCGTCGGCGGTCAGCTCCGAGATCTCGATCCGGGGGCCGTTCAGGAACGTTTCGCCCGCATAGATAGGGGGTGGGACCTGCGCCATTGTGGAGCTCCTTTCGACCTGCAGCCGGAATTACTTTCGAGCGCTAGATAGAAGCGGTAAGGAGATACTCCCACGCGCGTCTGGGTTTGTGTAAGGGGTCAGACGGGATCGGCGACCGAGGGGCCGGTTTGTTTCCCCTCCCCTGCTGCATCACTCCGCAGCGATGTCCGGTCCACTTTTCCGTTGGGGAGCACCGGAAGGCGGGGACGGACGACGAAGCGTTTGGGCACCTTGTAGTTCGCCAGTCGCTCCTGGCCGAAGCGCTTCAATTCCTCCTCGTTGGGCACCTCGGCGCCTGAATGAGGCACTACGAATGCAACTCCGACCTCCCCCCACGTCTCGTCAGGAACGGGGACCACTGCGGTCATCGCGATGTGCGGATGCTCCGAGATGACCGCTTCTACCTCGGTTGGGTAAACGTTGTACCCGCCGGACTTGAACATTTCCTTGCTCCGCCCCACTACCTGGATGTTCCCGTCCTCTCTCTTGAAGGCGATATCTCCCGTACGGAGGAAACCGTCTTCGCCCAACACCTCGCGTGTGGCATCTGGCCTATTCAGATATCCGAGGAAAACGCTCCTCCCACGTACGAGGATCTCGCCGGGAGAGCCCGCATCCAATTCGCGGCCGGCCGCGTCCACGATCTTCACTTCAACGCTCTCATGAGCCTTGCCCACCGTATTGACCAGGGTTTCCAGGTCGGCGTCTGCATCCGTGAAGGTGTATCCGCCGGCCGTCTCGGTCATCCCCAAGCCAGTCACCAACGTGGCATCGAGCTTTTCGCTCATCCTTTCGAGGATGTTGCTGTCGATCGGAGCGACGAAGAGCAAGCGGTCGACGCTCGACAGGTCGAGTTCCTCGAACTCGGAAGTTCGGGTGCAGGCGATGAGCATCGAGCTGATCAGCAGAAGCGAGTTCAGCTTCTCCCGCTCAACGAGCCTCAAAGTCTCCCGTGGATCGAACCGTTCACGGAAGTAAAGGGTCCCGCCGGCGAAGAGAGCTGCCAAGCACGTCTCGACCACCCAGGCCACGTGATTGATCGGGTAGTCCACGATGGTTTTAGGAACCCCGCCCCACATCCCTTGGGTGCTCAAATCAGCCGCATGGACGAGCGCCCTGTGAGGGATGAGGGCGCCCTTCGGGATGCCGGTTGAGCCCGACGTGTAGATGATCACCCCCGGGTCCTCACGCCCAACCTGCGCTTCTGGCTCCTCTGCACTCCTGAACTGCTTCAACCATGCAGATAAGGCCGTCCAGCTGGGCCGTTCGGCATCGTCATCCCAGAGTGTCACCACTTTGGTTTCCGGGAGCTGGGTCATCAGCGAAGGGATCGAGGGAGCGTTCTCCAGTTGCGTCATCAAGAACAAGAGTCTTGGTTGGGAGTCTTGCAAGACATGATCCAATTCTCGACGCGTGTATTTCGGGTTCATGCCGACGTAGATAGCCCCGATGGAGGTGATCGCCAGCAGGGCGATGAGGCATTCGATCCGCGAGTAACCCAGGACGGCGACCCGGTCTCCCTTGACTATTCCTTCGCCGGAGAGCTGCCGCGCGAAGGCTCGGCATTCCTCCGCCACTTCGGCGTAGGTCAGCCGCCGATCGGCATCCAAGAGGGCCTCGCGCCCCGGTTCGGACCTTGCCCACCTGTGGAGGCAGCACTCGAGCAGGGTCGAGGCATCAGCTTCGTGGGCCACTGCTCAATCTGCTTTGACTTCCTCGACCTCGTGCGGCGGCAGGCAATAGAGGGCGGTCTCGGCAACAACTGCGGGTTCCGTCGCACCCTCGACCTCATAGTCGACGCGAACCTTCGCCATGAAATGGCCGGGGCGTCGTTCGTCAACCGCAGTGACGGTGACTCGTGCACGGATCTTGCCCCCCACAGGGATCGGCGCGTTCCACGTGACGGAGTCGTATCCGTAGTTGAAAGCTGTCACCTCTTCCGTCGTACGGATAGGTATGCCCATCTCCAGAGACAGACCTGCATGGAGGGCCAGAGTGAAAAGCGGGTTGACCACAGTGGTCCCGTTCGGTGCGTTGCTCTTAGCCCACTCCGAATCGCTGTACTGCTGCTGACGGTCTCTGGTCAGGTGACCGAAGATGTCGTTCTTCACCTGATCGATAGTGAACCATTCCGTAAGCCCAAGCTCACGGCCCCCTTGCTCTCGGATCCCTTCGAATAGATCAACGAATGCGGTCATCTGGCACCCTCCTCTGGAGTTGCGCGGACCGGTATCGACTCGGACGCACGCTCATGGCGTAGTTGCTTCTTGTCCACCTTTCCGCTTGGCAGGATCGGCAAGCTTGGATCCACTACGAAGTGTTTCGGCACCTTGTAGTTGGCTAGGCGCTCCTTGCAGAACGCGACCAGATCGGTAGAGGAGGGCGTCATGGAGGCCGAGCGGGGCTTTATGAACGCGACACCCACTTCCCCCCACAACTCGTCGCTCTTGGGAATCACGGCTGCTACGGCCACTTCGGGGTGCTCGCCAAGGACCATCTCAACCTCTGAGGGGTAGACGTTGTATCCGCCGGACTTGAACATCTCCTTGCTCCGCCCCACGAGCCGGACGTTGCCGTCAGGTTGCATAAGGGCGATATCTCCCGTGTGCAGGAATCCGTCGGGGTCGAGGACCTCAGCCGTGATCTCCGGCTGATTCAAGTAACCTAGGAACAAGGTGGGGCCGCGAACCAGGATTTCACCCGGCTCGCCCACCCCGACCTCCCGTCCCGCTACGTCAACGATCCTGACTTCCACCCTCGGGTCCGGTTTGCCTACGGTTGTTGCCAAGGTTTCGAGATCGGCATCGGCCGCCGTGAGAGTGCATCCTCCCGTCGTCTCGGTCATGCCCCAACCAGTACACAGTCGAGCCCCGGTCTTTTGTTTCAACTCTTTCAGTACGTCCTTTGGGAGGGGACCGCCGAAGTACATCAAGGCTTCGACACTGCTTAAGTCGCGATTGGGATACCTGTCGGCTTCCAGGCACAGGAAGTACATCGAGGGCGCTCCCTGCCACACGGTGAGGCGCTCCTCTTCGATCAACCGCAGGGTTTCATCGGGATCGAACCGGGATCTGAGGTAGAGGGTGCCGGCAAGCGTGAGGGTGAGAAGACATGTCTCCAGGACCCACGAGATGTGATTGATCGGATAGTCGGTGAGACACCTGGGTCTCTCCGGCACGAGCTGGGCCATGATGTCGACACCTCTAACTAAAGCGTCATGGGAGAGCATCGCTCCCTTGGGGGGGCCGGTCGACCCGGAGGTGTACAGGACAACAGCCGGCCCGTAGGGATCAACCGTTTTTCTGATCGAGGTAAGCGTGTTCTGGAGCACCGGCTCTCCGCCCTGGAGAAAGTCTTCGAGTGCGACGGCTCCTTCTCTCTTCTGAAGCCCCACAATGGTCGGCGATTTTCGACCGAGTGCGTTCAAGAGCCGCCGGTGGTCTTCTTCGTCGCCGAAGCTGAATGTCAGCGACGGGGTTGAGTCGCCCAGGATGTGCACGAGCTCGCGCTCTCGGTATTTCGGGCTCAGGCCCACGTATGAGGCCCCGATGCTTGCAGCGCCGAGGAACGCCATCGCAGCTTCGATCGAGGAGTAGCCCAGGACCGCGACGCGGTTGCCGGGTCCGACGCCCGCGGCGACCATCGCCCGTGCATACCGATCGATCAGTTGAGAGGTCTGGGCGTACGACAGACTCGTTGAGTCTTGGATCAGGGCGCTGTCCTCGGCGAACCGGCGTGCGTTGGCATGCACCCGGGCGTCCAGGCGAGTGCCTTCCTCGACCATGCTCTTTATTCGGCGAAGTCGAAAGTGGAAACGAGCTCGTCGATGACCATGAAGGGCTTCTCTTCGTTCTCGATCTCGACACGATGAGATGTACGGACGACGAACGAGTCACCTTCCGAGGTGACTTCTAGGAGCTCGGCATGAGACCGGAAGCGGGCCCCAACCGGCAAGGAGATCGGTATCCGAACCCTGCCCAATCTCGTGGGACTCCATGTCGGATTCCCCTCGGGACGTACCGGGAGACCGTGCTCGCGCAACAGGACGGGGAGCAGGCTGATCACATGCACTCCCAGCACGACCGCCCCTCCAAGGCCAACACTCTTTCCCCATCCGGTCTCGTTGTGCATCGGGTCGAAGTCGCCGATCAAAGTGGCGAAGAGGTCTTCTTCGAACTGCCCGATGCTTCTCCACTCGGTGGTCCCCAGGGTGGACGGCCCTTTGTCTCTGAAGGCGGCGAGGTGGGATCGGGCTTCTTCCGTCGAAGTCATGGGGTCACCTCGGTGTGGGACAGTATGGACCGCTGACGTTAATCAATCAGTCACTCGAAAGTCAACCTGTCGAGGTCATGCGCGACACTTTGGGCATCCGAAAGCCGGGTCAGGTTCTAACTTCCACGAGAGGCTAGAGAAACGTGAGTCGGGCAGAAGATCACTCCCGCAAGCTCGGGCGACCGCGTGCCGCCCAAGGCGTTGGAGGAGAGGATCCGCGCGCCGAGATCCTCGATGCCGCCGCGGCCCTCTTTACGAAGGTCGGCTACACGCGGACCACGACCCGGCAGATCGCCGAGGCCGTGGGGCTCCGACAGGGCTCTCTCTTCCATTATTTCTCCCGGAAGCAGGACATCCTCGAGGAGCTCCTGAATTCCACGATCGAGCCGGCGATCGCCACCGCGACGTGGCTCGAGACCATCGAAGCGCCCCCTGAGGTCAAGCTGTTCCTCCTCGTGGAGCAGGATGCGACCAACCTCTGTTCCCTCCCGCACAACCTCGGTTCTCTCTACTTCCAGCCCGAGATCAAGTCGGATGACTTCGCCTCGCTGTGGGAGAACCGGGACAAGTTGCGAGGTATGTACCTCCACCTGATCGAGGAAGCGCAGGCCGCCGGTAGTTTCGAGGTAGAGACTCCCAACGAGGCCACCGATCTCGTCTTCGGCCTGGTGGAAAGCGTCTGCACCTGGTATCGGACGGGGGAGCGCTCCCCGGCAGACGTCGGCCGGGCGGTCGCCAAGGCGGCCCTCCAAACACTCCTTCCCTCGAGCGCGTCTGTTACCCGTATCGAAGGCTTGGCAGAAGCTCAGTCCGGGCTCAGCCCCGTCGCCTAGCCAACCCCAGACTTTTTTCGCGAACCGCGAACTGGCCTCGTTTGCTATTTACTTTCAAGTGAAAGATTTGTACGTTCTACCGGTCGTCCGATTGAATCTCGTAGAGAAGGGCTATGTCGATGTCCCGAATCAGGGGGAAACTCCACCTCCGTCTCTTCGCTCTCCTTCTGGTTTCGGTGCTGGTCGCCGCAGCCTGCTCTTCGGGGGGTGACTCACCCGGCACGGATGATTCGGGCCCCGATGCCGCCGCCGGCGAACCCACCAAAGGCGGCACTCTCGTCATCGGTCGTAACTCAGACACCGCCGGCCTCGATCCGCAGACTCTGATCAACGGCGAGGACATGATGATCAAGCGGCTCTTGTTCGCCCCGCTCATGGATATCTCGTCGGATGGAAGCGGGGTCGAAGAGGCTCTGGCCGAGAGCGTGGAGTACGACGAGGAGAACCTCGCCTACACGATCACTTTGCGCGAGGCGAACTTCTCGGACGGCTCTCCGATCACGTCGGCAGATGCCAAGTTCTCACTAGAGCACGCAGCTGAGGGCGGTTTCTACGGCGCCCTCTTCTCCAAGATCGACACGATGGACACCCCTGACGACCAGACGCTTGTTGTGAACCTCAAGACCTTCGACAGCCTTTTTCTCCCGGGGCTCGCCTTCGGCTACGTGATCCCCAAGGACTTCGGCGGCCAGGAGGCGGAGGCATTCTTTGAGGACCCCGTTTCTTCAGGACCCTTCGTGCTCGAGTCGTGGGCGCCCGGGGACGAGATGGTGCTCGCTCGGAACTCCGAGTACTACGACCCCGAGCGTCCCTACGTTGACAAGGTGGAGTACAGGATCATCCCGGACGCCAACCAGAAGCTCGTCGCTCTTCAGAACGGCGACATCGACGTGTACGAGTTCCTCCCTCATCAGTTGGCTCAGTCCCTGCCGGAAGAGCAGGTTTACGAGGTCAACCCGACGTCACGCGTGCTGTTGATCACGGTGAACTCTTCAAAGCCGCCGCTCGACGACATCGAAGTTCGACGGGCCATGGGTCAAGCGATCAACCGAGACGCGATGGTCGAAGGGATCTGGCAAGGACGCGGCGAGTCGGCGACCGGGATCGTGCAGCCTGGTATCCCCGATCAGGTCCCCGGGCTCGAGACGGAGTGGACCTATGACCCCGAGGCCGCCAAAGAGACCCTGGCCAACAGCAGCTATGACAACGAGCCCATCGAATTGCTCTCGCCCAACGAGCGTGAAGTGGAAGCAAACGTCACGCAGTCGGTTCAAAGTGACCTAACGGCGGCCGGCTTCAAGATCAAGCTAGAGACCCCTGACTACGGCGCTGCGATCGACGCGCTGGTGGCGATGGAATTCCAGACCTTCATGCTCGGAAACGGTGGATACCTGCCCACTGCCGGTGAAGCTCTCCTTTTCTACGCGACGGTCTTCTCGCCACTCTCAGCGTGGCCGGACCCGGACACCGCGAACGCCCTGTTCGAGGACTACCGCGTCGCCGAGACGACAGAAGATCGGGAGGCTGCCGTGGCTGCTTTCGAGGACTATGTGTACGAAACTCAGGCGATCATCCCGATCGCGAACCCGCACCTTCTCTACGGAGTGGGCGAGCGAGTGGGTGGCTTCGAGTCCACGCCTGGTGGTCTAACCATGCCGGACCGCATGTGGGTGGAGGGGGAGTAAGCACTCCCTCTTCGTCCGCAGGCCGGGTTCGACCGGGGGCTGGATTGCGTTTCGAGGGGATAGGGATTGCCGATGCGCCGCTTTAGATTCGTGCTCGGAAGGCTGCTTCAAACCGTTCCCGTCTTGTTCGTCGTCCTGCTGCTGGTGTTCGCCCTGTTGCATCTTGCACCGGGTGACCCTGCGCGGACGTTGGCCGGGTTGAAGGCGACTGAAGAGTCGGTCGAGGCCATCCGGGAAGAGATGGGGCTGAATGAGCCCTTGATCGTGCAGTACGGGACCTACGTCGGCAACGTCTTCCGCGGAGATCTTGGTGAGTCGACCGTCAGTAGTAAGCCGGTCACAACAATCGTGCGACAGCGCCTGCCCGTAACCCTCTGGCTATTAGCGGGTGGTGCGATCGTTGGGACGACATTCGCCCTCTTGTTGGCCGGCTTGGCAGCAAGGCGCCCGGATACATGGATCGATCACATCGTGCGCGGGATCAGCACGGTCGGTCTAGGTATGCCGGTGTTCTGGGTCGGCTTGATGCTGATCCTGCTGGTTGCTTTGCCGACCGGCTGGTTTCCGGTTGGCGGCTTTCCAGACGGACTCGCAGAGCAGGTTCGAGCGATGGTGCTTCCTTCTTTGACTCTGGGGTTCGCCCTTGCACCCGTGCAGATCCGGGCTCTTCGTTCAAGCCTTGCTCAGGTGTACGACTCCGACTACACCATGGCCGCCCGCTCCATCGGCGTGAGCGAGACCCGCCTGCTGTGGCGACACTTATTGCGGAATGCAGCTTTGCCGGCTGTGACCGTACTGGCCGTACAGATGGGTTCATTGCTGTTCGGAGCGGTTGTTGTTGAGGCGACCTTCGCCTTGCCGGGGTTGGGACAGGGCTTGGTTCAATCTGTGTCGCGCCGGGACTTTCCGATGGTGCAGGGCGTGACGCTGATCTCTGCGGTCCTGGTCTTGACGGCACACCTTCTCGCCGACGCTGCATACGCGGCCCTCGATCCGCGGGTGGAGGTCTAGATGGCGACGCCCGTGGCCGAGGGAAGAGCGCTAACGCGCACCCGCACGCGTCTCGGCCGGAAGGTCAACAAGAAGAGTGAGAGAAGAGCTTTCATCATCGGTGGCGCGATCGTCGGCGCTTATATCCTGGCCGCTCTCCTTGCCCCCGTGATCGCGCCGTTCGATCCGAACAAGCAGGATCTATTCAACGCTCTTCAGGCACCCGGCGGTGAGCATCTATTGGGGACGGATTCGGTTGGGCGTGACACGTTCTCGCGCCTTATCTATGCGGGCCGCGTCGATCTACCGGTAGCCGTCATCGCTGCTCTATTGCCGTTCATCATCGGCACTGTGATCGGGAGCGTGGCCGGTTACGCCGGTGGGGTGGGCGACTCGATCCTCATGCGGATCGCCGATTCGGTCCAGGCTTTCCCTATCTACGTGCTACTGCTGGTGCTCGTGTTCGCCTTTGGCCAAGGCGCCACCTCTTTCATCCTGGCGGCAACCCTCGTGAGCTGGGTGGCCTACGCGCGATTGATACGTGGCGAGATCATCCGAGCCAAGCAACTCCCATATGTCATGGCGGCGAAAACTGCGGGTTTGCCTCACAGCCGCATCATCGTTCGTCACATCCTGCCCAACACGATCGGCCGCTCGATCGTTTACGCAATGTCGGACATCGTCCTCTTGATCCTGGCTCTCGCTTCCTTGTCATTTCTCGGAGTTGGTATTCCGGCCCCCACGGCAGAGTGGGGACGGATGATCGCAGAGAGCCAGATCTACCTTCGCTCCCACTGGTGGCTGCTGGTGGCTCCGGGCCTGGCGATCGTCGTGTTGGGGATCGGCCTCTCTTTCCTTGGTGACGCGTTGGATCAGAGGACGAGGCGATGACTCAGCCGCTGCTCGCTATCGAAGACGTTGTGGTGCAGGTGGATCGTGACGGCAACATGTCGAACGCGGTCGATGGCGTGACACTTGCTATCGAGAGTGGCAGTTGCCTCGGATTGGTAGGAGAGTCCGGCTGTGGGAAATCGCTGACCCTCAAGTCCATCATCGGGTTGTTGCCGAGGGGCAGCCAAGCAGCCGGAGGGCGCATCAGCTTCAGCGGGAAGCTCGAGGACGAGGACATCTCGGAAGGAAGGACGCTTCGAGGCCGGGGCGTGGCGATGGTCTTCCAGGAGCCGATGTCGGCGCTCAATCCCGTGATGACCGTTGGGGACCAGATCGCCGAAGGCCTCCGGCAAGGCGGCAAGGTCCACGGACGTCGCGATTCGCGTAAACGCGTCGTCGAACTGATGGACGAGGTCGGGATCCCTAACCCCCAGCAACGCGCGGACTCATGGCCACACGAGATGTCCGGTGGGATGGCTCAGCGAGTGATGATAGCGATGGCGCTCGCCACGGACCCCTTGCTGTTACTAGCCGACGAGCCCACTACCGCGCTTGACGTGACGATCCAAGACCAGATCCTTGGGCTTCTGGATGACCTAAGGCGAGATCGGAACCTGTCGATAATCCTCGTGTCGCACGACCTCGCCGTGGTGCGTCAAGTAGCTGATCAAGTTGCAGTGATGTACGCGGGGCGCGTCGTCGAGATCGGGGATGCCGATCAGGTCCTTCTTCATCCACAACACCCGTACACAGCCGGCTTGCTGTTGTCCACGCCTTCTCTGGATTACGAAGGCACCAGGCTCCGTCCGATAGAAGGGCTGCCCCCGCCGCCCGATGAGTACCCCAAGGGCTGCCGCTTCGCGCCGCGTTGTCCCCACTCTTTGCCTAAGTGCGCCGAGGCTCCCTACGTCCTAGAGGAGATCATGCCCGGACGGGCAACGGCTTGCATCCGGTGGTTCGAGTTGGAAGTGAAGACGTGAGCGCGCTCCTAGAGGTGGATGATCTTGTCGTCAGATTCCCCGTCAAGAGGCGTCTCTTCGGAGCATCCGAAGAGTTCGCGGCTGTTGATGGGGTCACTCTCAAGGTGGAGCGAGGACAGACCGTCGGGGTGGTCGGAGAATCCGGTTCGGGCAAGTCCACTCTCGCTCGAACGATCGTGGGTCTCACGCAACCGTCCAGCGGCGAGATCAGATACGAGGGCGAGGTCCTCGGAAAGAAGCGCGACCAGCGTTTGCGGCGCAAGATCCAGATGGTCTTCCAGGACCCGGGGTCCTCTCTGAATCCCTCCATGACGGTGCGGAAGACCCTCTCCGAGTTGCTCAAGTTCCACGACCTGCGGTCGGGCGACGAGATCGAGGCGCGGTGCAGGGAGCTGGTGGCGCTCGTGAACCTGCCGGAGCAAGCACTCGATGTCTATCCGCGTCGGCTCTCGGGGGGGCAGAAGCAGCGGGTCGCGATCGCCCGGGCTTTGGCACTCGAACCGGAGCTGATCATCGCCGACGAGCCCGTCGCTGCCTTAGACGTATCGGTGCAGGCCGCGGTTCTCAACGTCATGGCCGATCTGCAGCAGGAGCTCGGTATCGGGCTGATCTTTATCTCGCACGACCTCGCCGTAGTGCGTCACGTCTGTCGGCACGTGGCAGTCATGTACAAGGGCAAGTTCGTGGAAGAGGCGCCGGTCTCGGAGATCTTCAACGATCCACAACACGATTACACGAAAGCTTTGCTGGCGGCGGTGCCCAGTCTCACGGGGCCCCGACGACGCGAGGAGGTGCGATGAAGGCGGACCCCGGCTCGGAAGCGAAGAGCCCCCCTCTACAGCCCGGGATCCTCCGCCCCCGAGAGCTTCCCTCCACGGCGAAGGGGGTGGCAACCGAAGAGGCCCTCTACGAGGCGGCCGTTCAGCTCTTCTTCGAACGCGGTTATCACGGGACAACCCTGCGTCAGATAGCAGCTGCGATCGACAAGCAGATGGCGACCCTCTATTACTACTTCGAGTCCAAGCAATCCATCCTCCAGATGATCATGCACACCGCCATGGACGACCTGGTCTCCGGCCTGGAACGGGAACTCGATCAGATGCAGGGCGGTACCCCCGTTGAGAGGCTCAGGGCTGCGATCAGGTACCACGTCCGGTTCCATGGACAGCGGACGAAAGAAGCCTTCGTTGGTGACTCCGAGATCCGCGCGCTCGATGACGATTTCTTGCCCGAGGTTCTGCGCAAGAGGCGCCACTACCAGGACCTCTTCGAAGAGATCGTCCGTGACGGACAGTCGACCGGGGACTTCTCGGCGGCCGACTGCACGCTCGCTGCGATCGGGATCCTTCAGATGTGCACGGGAGTGGCCACTTGGTACAAGCCGGGCGGCAGATTGACCCTCGAGGAGATCGCGGGGAACTACGCAGAGATGGTTGTTCATGGGTTAACGACCCGTGATTAGTGACGAAGGGTAGGCCTCACATGAGCGAAGAAGTACTGGTTACCGCAGCAAACGGGGTCGGAGAGGTGCGGATCAACCGACCGAAGAAACTGAACGCGCTTACCGAAGCCATGTTGAGGTCGGTTAGCGCTGGGATCAGAGAACTAGAAAGCCGCGACGACGTCGGGGCCATCATCCTGACCGGTGAAGGGCGAGCCTTCTCCGCTGGAGATGACCTCAAGGAGAGCCTGGCACTCGACACGGTCTCCTTCTCCACCTTGATCGATTCGTTCCAGGACGTGACAAGAGCGATCGTGTCGTGCCCTTTGCCGGTGATCGCGGCCGTGAATGGGATCGCGGTGGGTGGGGCAGCGGAGATCACAATCGCCTGCGACGTCCGAATCGGCGGGCCCGCTACGGAGTACTTCTTCCCCGAGAATGGCATCGGACTCACCATCTCCAATGGGTCAACGGTGCTCATCCCAGCCCTCATCGGCAGACGCGCCCTCGGACTCGTTCTGTTGGGTCGCCGGATCGACATCGGCCAGGCTGAACGTCTGGGGCTCGTGGATGCGGTGGCCGAGACAACCGAAGGCGTGATCGAAGAGGCGCGGGAGTTGGCGGCGGACCTCAGCGCCGATTGGGCGAGCACGTCGTTGCATCTGGCGCTTCTTCGTCCCTCTATGGAGGTCATCGAGGAAGCGCTCGAAACGGAACGTCTTGCTGCCGTCAAGGCATGGGATTCAGGCGTGGTTCAGAAGGGGTTGACGAGGTTCTGGGAGCAGCGATCAGCAGCCGTCTGAGCGAGACCGCTGCGCTTGAGACGCTGACACTGGCGGGGCTCCTCCAGCGAGCGGCCGAGTTGTGGCCAGACGACCCGGCGTTGTCGTTCCACGATGGAACGCAGCTGACCTTCGGGGAGCTGGACCGACGCGTCGGCGCGTGCCGGTCGGTCCTCAGGGAAGCGGGCTTCCGGCCCGGCGACAAGATCGGCTTGATGATGGCGAACTCGCCGAGCTATCCCGTGGCGTGGTTGGCCGTTTGCACGGCTGGGGGAGTGGCGGTCCCCATCAACAAGAGGGCCGGGACGCGTGACGCCGGCTACGTGCTCGAGCACAGTGGATGTTCCAGCGTGGTGTGCGATGCATCAACGGCGCCGACCCTCGCTGAAGCTGCTGGCGAGCGGAACCTCGATCTACGTCTGGTGAACGCCGAGGACATGGCGTCTGCGGAATGGTCGCCTCCTGCGACCGACCTTTACCCGGGAACCACGGCGAACATCCAATACACCTCGGGGACCACGGGCTTTCCCAAGGGCTGCCTGCTGACCCATCGCTACTGGGTGCAGATGGGGATCGGGGCTTCGGAGTTGATCGGCATCACGAAAGAGGATCGCGTCGTCACCGCGCAGCCTCACTCCTATATCGACCCTCAATGGAATGTAGTAGTGAGCCTGCTGATGGGGTGTGAGCTTCTCATCCTCGATGGGTTCCATCCGTCCACCTTCATGCGTGATGTGGCGAAGCATCGGATCACGGTCTTCTACTGCTTGGGCGTGATGCCCACCCTGTTGCTGAAGCAGCCCCCCTCAGCTCACGACCGCAACCATGCGTTGCGGGCCGTCCACTGCTCGGCGATCCCCTTGGACAAACATGCTGAGATCGAAACGCGGTTCCGAGCTCCTTGGTTCGAGGCCTTCGGCATGACGGAGACGGGGATCAACTCCGGCGTTCTGGTCAAGGACCACGACGAGCTCGTGGGAACTGGTTGCATTGGGAATCCGACCTCCTACAACGAAGTCGCCGTCCTCGACGGGGAAGGCCGGGAGCTCGGTCCACGGATGAAAGGCGAGTTGGTGTTCCGGGGGAAGGGCTTCATGAACGGCTACTTCCGCGATCCGGAGGCGACCTCGACGTTCTTCAAAGATGGCTGGGCCCATACGGGCGACCTGGCCGAACTGGATGAAGAGGGTCGCATCTACTTCCGCGGCCGCTTGAAGGAGATGATCCGGCGAGGCGGGGAGAACATCGCCCCCGGAGAGATCGAGGAAGCCGTTTCGTCGCATCCGTCGGTCCTCGAGTGTGCCGTCCGGGGGGTGCCGGACCCCGACTTCGAAGAAGAGATAAAGGCGTACGTCGTGCTGAACGAAGGGAAGTCACTTTCCGCCGAGGATCTGATCGCTTACCTCACCGGCAGGTTGGCCCGCTTCAAGGTGCCGCGCTACATCGAGTTCAGGAAAGACCTTCCCCACACACCGTCAGAACGCGTCGCGAAGCATCTCCTCGAGAAGGACGCCGAATCGTGGCGGCTGAACACCGTCGACATGAGAGATCAGAACACCCGATCTCAACGCACAACCGAGTAGAAGGGATTCGAGATGGGTCAACAGGACAGATTCGACGTGAGGGATCTGGGTGCGCCGTGGTACGCAGGCGAGCCGGGGTTCATGCGAGCCCCTTGGGTTCAACCCGAGGATGTCCCCGAAGGGAAGATCGCGGTTGCGGGCATGCCGGTCGACTGGTTCACCGTGGGGCGGCCCGGCGCGCGGTGGGGGCCGCGCGCTATCCGCGAGGCGTCCCTGTACCTTGCCGGCTATTTCGGACTCCAAAAGGACTCCGGCTTCATCGACGTGTTCTCCAAGGACATCGTCGCTTGGCCCGATGCTCATCCCGTCGTGGACACGGGAGATGTCCCGATCATCCCGGTCGACGTGAAAGCCCAGACCGACGCAGCCATCGCTCACATCAAGACGGCGAGCCTGAAGAGCCAGTTGACCTTGATCCTCGGTGGCGACCACTACGTCACCTACCCCGCCTTCGAAGGAGTGATCCAAGCGTGGCGAGAGCGTCAAGAGAATGTGCGTATCGGGCACTTGCATGTCGATTCCCACACGGATTTCTTCGACGACCTGCACATGTTGGGGCGCTATAACCACGGGACCTGCGCGCGACGGATCTCGGAGATACCCGAGGTGAAGCGCATGGCCTGGTTCGGTTTGAACGGCGCGAGCATCCTCGAGCCCAAGCAGCTGGACCTGATGCACGAGAAGCAGTACCAGTGCTACACGACCTCGTACATCGAGCGCGTCGGCGTCGAACAGGCCATGAAGGAAACGCTCGAGTACCTCATGGACGGGATCGACTTGCTCTACGTCACCCTGGATATCGACGTCCTCAATGGGTCCGTGGCCCCTGCAACTCATTCACCGGTCTTCGAAGGCCTTTCGGGGCATCAGTTCCTCCAGGTAGCGCGGGCGCTGGCGAAGATCGAGAACATCGTCGGTCTTGACGTATGTGAGGTAGCACCGCCGATCGCACCGACTGGGCAGACCGAACGCCTCGCCGCACTTGCCGTGATGACCGTGATGGGTGGACGCATCAGCAAGGTGATCGGCAAGGCAGATGAGAAGAAGTGGGACGCGGTTGTTCGTGTCTAGCGGCCTTTGACAGGCCGTTCCATCACAGGCTTTTGGCGACGCTATAGGGCGGGGTTCACGGGGTTCGGCGCTCTAGCCATCGCTGTCGCGCCGCTGTTCGTCATCGGCCTGCTTTCGGTCCCGATACGAGAGGAATTCGGAGGCTCCCGAGCGTCGTTGGGCTTGGCGGTTTCGGCGTTCATGGGAGCCGCCGTTGTCGGCGCGCCTTTCGCGGGGCGCGCGGTCGACCGTTTCGGCGTCAACGCTGTACTGCGGCTGGGCATCATCGCCGTGTTGTTGTCCGACCTATGGGTAGGCGTCATCTCCTCCGGGCCCGGAATGCTCAGGGTTGGCATGGCGATCGGCGGCCTCGGACTGGCGTTGGTCGATGCCGGCAGCACGCTGGACGTCAGCCAGGAGGTGCGGCACGACTCTCAGGCGATGGCGTTCGGGATCAAAGAGATCGCCGGTCCCCTGACGACCCTTCTCGGGGGGGTGGTGATGCTTCCGTTCGCGGCGGCCACCTCCTGGCGAGCGGTTTTCCTTGTTTACGCCGCGATATCTGCCGCTCTTCTGGCGCTGGATCTTTCACTAGAAAGAGAGCACGGTGCAAAGAGGGGGACTCGTTCGTCGGAGAGCGGCGCGGCGCCATTGATCCGTGCGCGCTCTGTGGCCATGGCGGTTGCTCTGGCGATGGTGGGCGTCACGGCGGTGACCACCTATGGGATCGACGCTTCCGTGGTCGCTGGATTGACCGAACAGCAAGCCGGCCTGTGGATCACCCTCGGGTCGATCGGGGTCATCGGCATGCGACTCGGCGGGGCGTATCTCGCCGGCCGCAACGAACCGCTCGGAGTCCTGGTTGTCGTGGGACTCATCCTGGTGGGCGGCCTGAGCCATCTTCTGCTCGCCTCCAACCTGCGATCCATCATGGGCCCGGGCGAGCTCGTCGCCTTGATCTTCGGATGGGGGTGGGGAGGCATCCTTTTCCTCTTCGTCATACGCCTCTATCCGCTCCAAACCGGGAGGGCGACGGGCATCGTGTTCATGGGTACCTACGTCGGGGGAGTGTTAGGCCCACCAACTTTCGGATGGATCGTCGACCATTGGAGTTTCCAAACAGGATGGATCTTTTCTGCCGGCTGCATGGTTGCGGCCGCGCTGATCTTGGCGTGGGCGCTGTCTCCGCTGAGGAAGCCTCAAACCCAAGCAGCGACGTTAGAAAGCGCCGGACGTAGCTGACTCGACTTCAGTCAAAGGGACTCTGGTACTCAGTCGCTTGGACTGCAATTCGCGCGGCTTGGGAGTCCGCTGCTTCCCACGAATCCAAAGAATCGTCAGAAAGGGGCTTGTTCCAATTAACGAATCCTGATACTGCTTGTTTATTGGAGGGGAAATGGGGCTCAAGGCACATGGGATTCGAGCACTTTGGGCCCTCACCGTGCCTCGTTGGTTTCCGGCCGGTCGCCCCCCTTGATAGGGCACTCGAAGCAACTCAGACGCCCAGCGATCCGTACGCGAGGAGAAGAGGAGCAATGGCCAATTCGGTTCCCTTTGAACATCCATCACCAGACCAACGGCAGGCTTGGCAGACCAAGGTCAGAGACGCAATAAAGGCGAAGTCGTTGAAATGGTCCCCCATTATCGATAGACAGTGGGTTCTCTCGGGGCAATGTCCCCGATGCAAGGACGAAATATCGAACTATGTCGATCTCGAGGTTCTAGTGGCCGAAACGCTGTCGAAAACCTCGTTTGATATTGGTACCAAGGCCAATTTTCCAACCGAGGTCGTTTGCAACTGTGACGTGGAGGATCCACACCGCAAAGCGACGAAGGGTTGTGGCGCCGGCCAAGGCCTGCAAATCGAAATCCCAGTGCCACCGTCTGTGGGAGCCTGAGATGCCGGCCAGCGCAGAAGAAGAGTGGGCCTATTGGGACGGGAAGGCAACGGAGCTTCGTCGAAATCAGTTGGAGACCATCAGAAATGCAGCGGCTAAATGGGCTGCCTTGCTTACTGCTTTCTTGGGAGTCTTTGGGACGGTCGCCTTTGCTGGAGGACTCACAACGGTCGACAAACTAGACGCAGGTTTCGCACTCGTCGCTCAAATACTGACCACGGCAGCTGCCATTGTGGCGCTTGCGGGCATCTATTGCTTTTCCCGAGCGGGGGGTGGCCTCTCATGGTCGGTTGTGCCAGGTCTCAGTGCAACCTCCCTACGAGAATCACGAACGACAGGAAGCAAGGACAGCATCCGTTGGCTCACTTGGGGCAAGAGTTTTTCAAGCGCAACCGCGATCCTTGTTTTGGGGGGGTCCCTTCTTGTGCTCTGGGCCGGGGAGGGATCGGCGCCCCCGAAACCTGTCTCAGTCGTGGAGGTTGTCAACGGTCAGCTCTACTGCGGAACGTTAAAGGACGATGGAGAAACCGTCACTATAGGAGGGGCTCCAACAGGTGAGGTCCAAGGAGTAATTACAGTGTCGGTTTGTCCAACCCCGAAGAACGACTAGATCTATCCACGGCAAAAGTACCGAGGACCCTGCGCTCGGACGCGAGAAATGGTCGGAAGACATCCGTGCTCGAGCGCATGAGGTTGTGACCCACTAGCGGATCTGGAATCCGCTGCGGGCCTTGAATCGCCTCCGCCGCTCTTGGAATGGTCCTCGTAGCGCTCGACGCTTCCGGAATTCTAGGCTGTGTGGATGGCTGACGAGACAACGAATCCGAACTACGGTTTTCCAAGCCAGGCCGTCTCAATGCCGGATCCGGGTGAGATCACGCCTGTACACAGCAACTTTGTCTATTGGGGCCGGATTCTGTGGGGGATGCCCGTAGACCTGTTCGTGCCAAGTGCGATTCTGATCACACTGGCTCGCCTCGTGGATAAGGCACTTGATGAGTACTTTGCGGCCCGAGCGGAAGTCTTCGCGCACATCGAACGTCGTTGGAACCCGGACATCACGCATCTCACTCGTGCAACGAATCACATGGAAACACTCGTCGGAGCTTTGTGGCGTCTCTTCGGCTTAGCGCAGGCAATCCGGCGACATCCAGATGCCCCGTTGATCTCTAGAGCTGAGCTGCCCACAAGAGGCGACTTCGAGCGACTAAATGGAATTCGCAGAGCGATAGAGCATATGGACGCACGAATTCGAGATGGTCGTGTCCAACCGGGAGATCCCACGATGGTGATGCTGGGTGATTCGTCAATCCGACTAGAAGGGTGGGAAGTCAGCCACGATGAGCTTGCCTGGTGGATTGCCCTAATGAGCAATCTCGTGATTCGCCTCAGAGTCTCCGAGGCACGCACCCCATCGGAAGAGTGGCCGGGTATTGTCCGCATGTTCTCAACCGCCATGGGTCAGAGAGATAGCGGGGGATAGAGCGGTAGCCGAGCTCACTTTTGCGCATTCTTCCGCATGTTGACGCGCCGAAATTATTCAGCCTTCGTTACCCGCCGAATTGCGGAAAGAGAGAAGAAGAGCATTAACAGGTTGAGTATGCCAA
This sequence comes from Actinomycetota bacterium, assembly GCA_034665685.1. Lineage (GTDB taxonomy): Bacteria > Actinomycetota > CADDZG01 > CADDZG01 > WHSQ01 > JAUJNU01. Next base: position 19,483 of record JAXDJL010000191.1, read on the forward strand.
CGCCAATCGCGACCGGGTGGTTTTCGAGCTGTGTATTCGAGGGTGTCCCACCGCTCGTTTCCCCAGGATGGTCCTTGAAACGAAGGTATTGGAGAGGGAGGGTTAGCAATCGTATGAAGGTTTGCCACCAATTGTCCAGATGAGGACAGCAGTGGCTTACCGTCCACGGCCATTCTGAGGTTAGGACGAATCCAGCTGCGGCGGTGAG
>JAXDJL010000192.1:0-7106 GCA_034665685.1 Actinomycetota bacterium
GAAACCGACGACCCGCTGGTATCGCGCATGACGATATGCGTCTCGGCCGACGGCAAGCCTCTCGAGCAAGTCGTAAAGCAGCTCTACAAGCTCATCAACGTGCTGCGCATCGTCGAGCTGCCTCCCGATGACTCAGTCGAACGAGAGCTCGCCCTGATCAAGGTGGGTGTCGGTGCCGGACGTCGCGCCGAGGTCCTGGAGATCGCGGAGATCTTCCGGGCGAAAGTGATCGACGTCGACGTCGACGCACTCGTGATCGAAGCAACCGGTACGCCGGACAAGATCCGTGCGATGGAGGAGCTGCTACGTCCTTACGGCATCGTCGAGATGGCGAGAACCGGCCGCATCGCATTGGCACGCGGGGGCCGACCCCTTCGCGCCGCGAACCTTCGCACCGTCCCCACGTCCGACCGAAACGCGTCCTAGGAGGAGACATGACACTCACGATCCATTACGACGACGATGCTTCACTCGATGCCCTCAAAGGCAAGGCGATCGCCGTACTCGGTTACGGCAGCCAGGGACGCGCTCATGCGCTGAACCTCGTCGACTCCGGTCTGGACGTCGTCGTGGGGCTGCGCAAAGACTCGCCATCTTGGGACAGAGCCGAGGCCGATGGGGTGAAGGTTGCAACCGTGTCGACCGCCGTGTCGGACGCCGACCTCGTCGCGGTGCTGCTTCCGGACCAGCATCAGGCAGCCGTTTACGAGGCCGAGGTCGAACCCAGTCTCAAGCCCGGCGCGACCCTGCTCTTCGCTCACGGTTTCGGGATCCACTTCGGACAGATCCGGCCCCCGGCCGACAGCGACGTCGTGATGATCGCGCCCAAGGCTCCCGGCCCCCTCGTCCGGCGCACGTTCGAGGAAGGCAGCGGTGTGCCCGGCCTCCTCGCCGTGCACCAGGACCCCACGGGCTCCGCCGCTCGCATCGCCCTCGCCTACGCAAAGGGGATCGGTTGCACGCGCGCCGGAGTCATCGAGACGACGTTCGCGGAGGAGACCGAAACCGACCTCTTCGGCGAACAATCCGTTCTGTGCGGTGGCGTCTCGAGATTGATACAAGCGGGGTTCGAAACGCTCGTCGCGGCCGGATATCAGCCGGAGATCGCGTACTTCGAGTGCATGCATGAGATGAAGCTCATCGTCGACCTCCTCTACGAAGGCGGCTTCTCGAAGATGCGCTCGTCGATCTCGGACACCGCTGAGTACGGCGACTTCACTCGGGGGCGCCGCGTGATCGGTCCGGAGGTCGAACGCGCCATGCAGGAAACGCTTGAAGACATCAGATCCGGGTCGTTCGCGCGCGAATGGGTGCTGGAGAACAAAGCGGGGACCCCGGTCCTCTCGGCCGCCCGGCGCCGGCAGTCGGAGCACCAGATCGAAGAGGTAGGCGCCCGGCTGCGAGGGATGATGTCATGGATGAAATAGGCGTACGCATCTTCGACACGACCCTCCGCGATGGGGAACAGTCCCCCGGTATCTCCCTCAACGAGAAGGAGAAGGTGGAGATCGCCGAGCAACTTGCTCGTCTCGGCGTGGACGTGATCGAAGCCGGCTTCCCCATCAACTCCGCGGCAGAGGAACAAGCGGTGGCAGCGATAGCCGCCGAGGTCGACGGACCCATCATCACCGCCCTTGCGCGCACCGATCCGGCGGACGTCGATGCGGCGGCGCGTTCCATCGCTCGCTCGAAGCGTCCGCGCATCCACACCTTCATCGCAACCAGCAGGGTGCACATGGAGGCGAAGCTGAAGATGACTCCCGCCGAGGTGATGCGATCGGCCACCGGGGCGGTACGACGAGCGCGCGGGCACGTCGACGACGTCGAGTTCTCCTGCGAGGACGCAACGCGCAGCGATCCTGCGTTCCTCGTCGAGATGTTCCGAGCCACCGCGGATGCGGGGGCAACGACGCTGAATCTGCCCGACACCGTCGGGTACGCGCTCCCCGAGGAGTTCGGGGCCCTGCTCGGTTTCCTGATCGAGGAGGTGGACCGCGAGGTCCTGTGGAGCGTTCACACCCACGACGACCTGGGACTGGCGGTCGCGAACGCGTTGGCCGGCGTGAAGGCGGGGGCACGGCAGGTAGAGGTTGCCGTCAACGGCATCGGCGAACGAGCCGGCAATTGCGCCCTCGAGGAGCTCGTGATGGCGCTCCGGACGCGCTGCGCTCAGAGCGGAACGGACACGCACATCAATACTCGTGAGATCGCCAGAACGTCGCGTCTCGTGTCCCGTCTCACGGGATACGCGGTGCCACCCAACAAGGCGATCGTCGGCGCCAACGCCTTCGCCCACGAGGCCGGGATCCACCAGCACGGCGTACTCGTGGAACGCACGACCTACGAGATCATGGATCCCGTCGAGGTAGGGCTCGAGGGCTCGCGCATCGTTCTCGGCAAGCACTCGGGGCGCCACGCCTTCACCAACGCTCTGAAAGAGATGGGGTTCGCCCTGGAGCCCGACGAGCTTGCACAGGCATTCGCGCGCTTCAAGGAGCTCCTGGAACGGAAGCTTCGCATCACCGACATCGATCTGGAAGCGATCGTCCTCGACGGACTTAGCTCGGGCGTGGAGGAATACGAACTGGTTTCGATCCAAGCGTCCGGTGGCACGCATATCCCCCCCACGGCAACGGTGCGCCTGAGGAAGGGCGATCGGGTCATCGACGAGTCGGCGATCGGGGACGGGATGATCGACGCCGCGTGCGGAGCGATCCAGCGCGCCACCGGCAGCGAGGCCGAGATGGAGTCCTTCAACGTTTCCGGGGTCACCGGCGGGATCGACGCGCTCGGTGACGTGACGGTGGTGCTTTCGGAGCCGAGCACCACCGGACCGACGCGCAAGGCCACGGGACGAGGTGTCTCGACCGACGTGGTCGAGGCCTCGGCGCGCGCCTATCTCTCGGCCGTCAACCGTCTCTCTCAACTAAAGGCCCGAACGCGCGACCTGGTGGCGTCCTGATGGGTCAGACGATCACGGAGAAGATCCTTGCCCGTCACTCGGGCAAGGATGACGCGCGCGCCGGGGACATCGTGATGTGCAAGGTCGACCTCGCGATGGCGAACGACGTCACGGCCCCCCCAGCGATCAAAGCGTTCTCCAAGATGGGGACCGAGCGGGTGTGGGATCGCTCCAAGGTCGCCCTCGTCGCGTCACATTTCGTGCCCGCCAAAGACATCGCGTCGGCGCGCCTCATGACCCACATGAGGAAGTTCGCGCTCGAACAGGACATCGAGCACTTCTTCGAGGTGGGCCGCGGCGGGATCGAGCACGTGCTGCTTCCCGAAGAGGGTCTCGTCGCTCCGGGGGACGTGATCATCGGAGCCGACTCACATTCCTGCACCTACGGTGCACTCGGGTGCTTCTCGACGGGGGTGGGGTCCACGGACCTCGCGGCCGTTCTCGCGATGGGCGAGATATGGCTGCGCGTTCCTCACTCCATGAAGATCGTCTACGACGGAGTGCCGGCTCCCTGGATCGTCGGGAAGGACATGATCCTTGCCGTCATCGCTCAGATCGGAGACGACGGCGCCTCTTACATGGCGATGGAGCACGTGGGCGAGGCCCTCGCCCACCTCTCGATGGACTCGCGACTCACGCTCTCGAACATGGCGATCGAGGCCGGGGCCAAATCCGGGATAGTCACGCCCGACGCCGTCACGACGGCCTATGTCCGCGAGCGCCAAGCGGTGATGGGACGACCGCGGGACTTCGAAGTCCCGGTGTCCGACGCCGACGCGGAATACGAGAGCGAGGTGCGGCTGGACACCAGCTCGATGGAACCGATGGTCGCCCGGCCCTCGCTTCCGTCGCGCTCCGTCCCCGTCTCCGAGATCGGGCGCGTGCGCGTCGATCAAGTGTTCATCGGCTCCTGCACGAACGCCAAGATCGAGGACCTCCGCATCGCGGCTTACGTCCTCGGCGACGAGAAGCTTGCGAAGAACATCAGGCTCATGGTCACCCCGGCGACACAGCGCGTGTGGCAGCAGGCGAACGCGGAGGGTCTGTTGGACCGCTTCGCGGCGGCCGGCGCCAGCGTCTCTACCCCCACGTGCGGCGCCTGTCTCGGGGCGCACATGGGTGTCCTCGGCCCCGGAGAGGTCTGCGTGTCGACCTCGAACCGCAATTACGTCGGGCGCATGGGCGATCGCACCGCCGAGGTGTATCTCACGAACCCGGCGGTGGCGATGGCGACCGCGGTTGCCGGGGAGCTCGTCCATCCCGAAGAGATACGCGCCGCTCCTCCCCTCCGCCAGGGGGCCCTCGTTGCCTAGGGCGTGGAAGTACGGCGACAACGTCGACACCGACGTGATCATCCCGGCGCGCTACCTAACGACGTCGGACGAGACCGAGTTGGCAGAGCACGCTCTCGAGGACCTCGATCCGACGTTCGCCGCCGAGGTGATGAAGGGGGACGTCGTGATCGCCGGCGACAACTTCGGGTGCGGGTCGAGCCGCGAGCATGCCCCGCTCGCTCTCAGGGGAGCGGGCGTATCGGCGGTCGTGGCCCGCTCGTTCGCGCGCATCTTCTTCCGCAACGCGATCAACACCGGCCTCACGATCCTCGTGTGTCCCGAAGCGGTCGACGCCATCGAGTCAGGCGCTGAGATCCGCGTGGATCCCGCAACCGGCACGATCGAGGATCTCACCGGCGGACGATCGTTCCGCTCCGAGCCCCTTCCCGACTCAGTGCGCGACATAGTCGATGCCGGGGGACTCGTGCCGTGGGTCCGCAACAGGATGGCGGTGACGCGTTGACCACGCGCATCGCGGTCCTGCCGGGAGACGGCATCGGCCCTGAGGTCACCGAGGCAGCGCTCGCCACCCTGCCCTCGGACGTAGAGCTCACGCGGATCCCCGCGGGGGCCGAGCGCTACCTCGCCACCGGCGTAGTCCTGCGCGATGAAGAGGTGCAAGAGATCGCCGCATGCGATGCCCTCCTGCTTGGTGCCGTCGGCGACCCGCGCGTGCCGGACGGCGTGCTGGAACGCGGCATCCTTCTGCGGCTGCGCAAGGAGCTCGACCTGTACGTCAACATCCGGCCCTTCGACGAGCTCGGGCTCGTCTTCGTGCGCGAGAACACCGAGGGGCCTTACTCGGGCGTGGGGAGTCGGGAGCCCGACGTGGCGTTGGAGACGAGCGTGAACACTCGTCGCGCCGTCGAGCGCTGCATCCGCTTCGCATTCGAGCTTGCGGAGACGCGAGGCGGACGGGTGACCTTGGTGCACAAGACGAACGTCCTTCTGTACGCCGGCTCGCTCTGGCGCGAGGTCGCCGACGAGGTCGCCGCGGACCATCCCCGGGTCCCTCTCGATTACGAGCACGCCGACGCAGCCGCCTATCACCTGGTCGTTGAGCCCTCTCGCTTCGACGTGATCGTCACGGACAACCTCTTCGGGGATCTCTTGTCTGATCTTGCGGCGGGGCTCGGCGGGGGCCTGGGACGGGCCGCCAGCGCGAACCTCCACCCGAACCCGGCGACGAGACCCGCTCGATGCATAGGCCTGTTCGAACCGATCCACGGCTCGGCGCCGGATATCGCCGGGACCGGCACAGCGGATCCATCCGCAGCCATTGCGGCAGCTCAGATGATGCTCGCCGCCCTAGATAAGGAGTCCGTGTCGCGATGAGCCATCCCTATTTCCACGTAGTCGGTTACTCGGTGACGAGCGAGCGCGTGAACGACGGCCGCTCGCTGGCCAAGGCCTCACTCGAACTCGAGGTTGGAGGGAAACGCACTCGTCACTCGGCCACCGGGGTCGGCCCGGTGCATGCCCTGGAGGAAGCTCTACGCGCGTGCCTCGCAAGCGATTACCCCGAGGTCGAAAGCCTGCGCCTGTGCGACTACCAGGTATCGGTGGTCGACGCGGAGCTTGGGACCAGCGCGCGCGTGCGCGTCATCATCCAGGCGACCGATGGCTTCGCCAAGTGGGATGCCGGGTCGGTCTCGGAGAACGTCATCGACGCTTCCTTCGAGGCTCTGTGCTCCGCCACCGTCATGGGGATACTTCAGACCCGGTTGGAACGGCAGCGCACCGCCTAGACCATAGAAGCACCGGCTTCGAGTTGCACGCTAGGACAGCTTGAGCACCTTCTTGACCATGCTTCCGGCGTACTCCGAGTCGCCGTTGAAGCGAGCCCTGATCTTGTAGGTCCCGGGCTTCGATGGGCTCGGGAAACCCGCTGCGAAGTTGCCGGCCTCGTCCAAGGTCTTGGTCTTGCGGACCATGAGTGCCCATCCCCAGCTTCGCTTCCTGAGGAGATCGACGTTCACCGCCATCCCCTCTTGGAACGGCGACATCCCGCCTCGAACCGTCAGCCTCGATCCGGCGAACGCCAACCGATCTATCCGCATGGTTGTAAGCGTCGTCGTCGGGATCGGCAGCGTGGTGCTCGTCGGCACCGTGGTGTTTGTCGGCACCGTGGTGGTCGTCGGCATCGTTGTGGTCGGCACCGGCATGGTCGTGGGTGTGGTGGTCACCGGGACGGTCGTGCTAGTCGGGACCGTCGTGCTAGTCGGGATGGTTGTCGTCGGCACAGTCGTGGTCGTCGGGATCGTCGAGGTGGTGGTTGTCGTTGTGGTCGTGGTCGTTGTGGTCGTTGTGGTCGTCACCGGCGCCTGCCAGTCTCCGAGGATCAGCGAATAGAGCAACCTGTTAGGGCTCCCGGTGCCCGGGCTCGAGACCTTGTTCACACCGGCTCCCGAAACGATCGCGCTCTGGACCGTCGCGGGCGAGGCCGAGTTGTTCGCTTGCAGATAGAGCGCTGCGACGCCTGCCACGTGAGGGGTGGCCATGGACGTGCCGCTGATGACATTCGTGTCCGTGTTGCTCCCTTTCCAGGCAGAGGTGATGCTCACGCCGGGTGCGAAGAGGTCGACACAAGTGCCGTAGTTCGCCCACGAGGCCTTGGCGTCCGTGCTGCTCGTCGCGCTAACCGTGAGGGCTTGTGCCAGGCGAGCCGGCGATTCGTTGCAGGCATCGAGCGGGTTGCCGAATTTGTCCCCGTTGCCGGCGGCGGCCGCGTAGGTCACTCCATCGGCGATCGAATTGGCGACCGCGGTGTCCAGAGCAGTGCTGATCCCGCCACCCAGGCTCATGTTCGC
>JAXDJL010000193.1:0-5620 GCA_034665685.1 Actinomycetota bacterium
CCGTGCGGGCGGGGTTGGCTCGTCACGGCGATGACGACGCACGGCAGCCCGCCCCGTCGCACCAGGACGTTGTCCGGCTCGCGGGCGACGAAGACGCGGCGATCGAGACCGGCGTCGACGCAATGGACGACCAGCGGTAGCCCGCGGCCGTTGGCCGTCTGCTCGACCACGCAGATCGGCAGCACGAGCGGCCACGGCGATCCCCAGAGGAGCGGCTCCAGGGGTTGGTCGGGTTGGTGCAGGCTGCCGTCCGCGGTCAGCGCCAGCCACTCCCGCGTCCGTTCGACGAGCCAGTGGGCCGTCCAGCCCAGTCGCAGCTCGCACCACGGCCGCTCCGACAGGCAGAGGCTTCGCGGAAACTCCTCCGCGCGGAGGTTGACGTGGGGCACCAGCGGGAAGTCCGCACGCAGCGCCTGCACCTCGGGTGCGACGGTGTCGTCGGGGTCAAAGGTCGCCGCGATGCGCTCGCGGCGGCGGATGGCGTGGACGGGGCGCTGGCCGAGCTCGACGTCCACGTCGAAGACGACGAGTTCCACCGCAGACTCGGCGTGGCGACGGCAGCCGACAAGGCGAACGAAGTCGAGGTCACCACCCCGCAGCAACTCGACGAGTTCCCTCGCCCGGGGGAGCCGCAGGGCATCCGCAGCCACAACCTCGCCGGGGAGGGGCAGGTAGCCGTCGTCTACCGTGCTACCCGGCACGGTGCGCCGCCTGGCTCGCCAGGGCGAAACCACTCGCAGGGTTGCGCTTCTCGACTCGGGCCCCGGACCGGCCGATGAGGATCACCAGGGGCTCGGGCCGCGACGGCCGCGGGTGTTCCATCGTCACGACGAACCCGTCGCCGGCCACGCGGCGCCTGTAGTAGGCGGCCGCTTGGCGGTGCGGCGGCTGGTCGGAGTCGACGGTGGGGATCGGGTCGCTGGTCGAGACGACGATCCCGCCGTCGGTCCCCTGGACCTCGAAGAGCCAACGCACCTCCTCGACCGGCGCGGTGGCGTCCGAGCCCTTCTCGGGGCCGAGGGAGAGGTAGCTGCAGTGGTGCGGCAGCTTGAAGACATCCCACTCAAGGCGATCGTCGTTCTCGTGCCACCGGGTGACCTTCACCATCGGGACGAAGTCCTTCCAGGTGGTATCGGCGCTGAGGATGACCCGGGTCTCGCACCCGCCGACGGCGAACGTCGCCTGCATCACGAGGGAACATCGGTTGCGGTCGATCAGCTCGCCGTCGACGCGCTCGGCGAATGGCGAGTGGACGAAGAACTCGACGCCCTGCGCTGCCTTCGTGAATCCGTCGACGAGTGTGCCGGCGTCGGTGAAGAGGTCATGCCGCTCCTGCCAGGGGACGCCGTGGTCGTCGCACCAGGTCTTGAGCGCTTCCGGCCGGGAAAAGATGCGGATGCCTGCGCCCTTGCGCAGACGGTGCTGCGCCTCCGCCTGCAACACGCGGGCATCGTTCTCGAGGCCCTCCTCCACGATCACCGCCGCCGGCACCCACAGCTCGCGGATCTTGACGCGATCGGCGCCCTGGTACGTGGCCGCGTGCTCAAGGTGGAAGAATGCGGACATCCCGCAGACGTGGTCGTCGTCGGCGTGGGTGAAGGCCACAACGTCGAAGAAGTAGCGGCCGGCGGCGCGCAGCTGGTCGCGCAACGCCTGAGGGAGGTCGATGCGGAGATCCGACGCGTTCGTCGGATCACGCACGTCGGCATAGTCGAAGAGAAGCTTCTCGCCGCCGTCGAGATCCACGAGGCAGCAGTCCGCGTTACCGAGGGGGAAGAACGTCAGCTTCGGCATGGGAACGCCTCCGCGGTCGCCGACCGCGCTAGAACACCAGTTCCGTTGGACGTAGTATACGTCTGGGTGTCCGAACGGCGCGAACGTACAGTCTGCAAGGCTCTGTGCGTGCTGACGAATCGCACGAGTCGTGCTCGAGACGAGGGATGCGAGCATCCGCGTAAATGGCGGTGACCCGGTGCCCATCAGATCCAACGTGGGCTTGCCTTCCTTTCGTCAGCAATCCGAATGCCGCTTACCCGTCGTTGTTCTCTGTACAGAACAACGACGGTAGCATAAACTCCTTACGATAAGCCCGTCAAGGGCACGATGGCCTGGTGTACAATAGAGCCTTATTAGTCTGTAGAGTACGGGCTGCGAGGAGAGGGATGGAACTGAAGGACCGCCTGGCGGAGTTGCGCCGCTTGCGCGGGTACTCGTTGCGCGAGTTGCGGGAGAGAATCGAACGCGCGACCGGCGAACGGATGGCGATCTCCTACTTGTCATCGTTGGAGCGGCTCGGCGGCACGCCATCGGTGGAATCACTAACCCGGATTGCGGCCGGCTACGGCCTCACGGTGCAGGACCTGCTGGAACCCGTCGACTTCTCAGGCAACCAAACCGACTCACGCTATCCGCAGAGCCTGCTCGATTTCGTCGATGATCGGAAGCTCGGACCGGATTGGTTGGAGACGCTGTCGCGGATCGAGTACCGCGGCAATCGCCCGGATTCGGAAGACGAGTGGAACGCGATCTACAGCGTGCTCAAGCTGTTGTCGAACAGGAGGACCGAATGACCTCGGCCGGTATCTCCCTGATGACCGACGGCGAGATCGCGGAGAAAATCGTCGAGCTGGTGGCGTGGGCACGCCAACGCTACGCCGTCCCGGAGGAGAGCACCGGCCGCGAGACCTGCGAGGCCTTGGGCCTGGGATTGCGTCGGGCCCAACTGCCGAAGGGCGTGGACGGTCTGTTGACCGAGGACCGCCTGGTCGTCGTCGGCACCGACATCGCTTGGACGTCCCGGCTGGAATACACGATCTTCCACGAAGCGGTGCATCATCTCCTCGACGAGCACAGCGAACTCGTCGAGTACTTCACCGAGACGCTGCGCGGCGACGATCGTGCGTTCAAGGCGGCGATCGAGCGCTGTTGCCAGGCCGGTGCCGGGGAGTTCATGGTGCCCCGGCACCGGGTCCGCGAGTGCATCGCTCGGCACGGCTTCTCGGTGGATCTGATCGAACGACTCGCGGGACGCCACGGTGCTTCGATCGTCGCATCGGCGATCCAGGTGGCGACGTACGCGCCCGTCGACTGCTACGTCGCCGTCTGCAGCTACGGCGTCTCGCCGAGGTTCTGGCCGCCCAACCAGACGCTCTACGTGGACCAGGCCGCGATGCGGCCCGGGATGCGCTACCCGTGGGCACGGTACGCGCCGATCCCACCGGACCACCTGTTCCACCGCGTGTGGGAAAACAAGCGACGGATGGACGGCCCTAGCTTCGTGCCGTTTCCCCATTCGGGTCAGCGCAAGCCGTGCGAACACGCCGAGGCCAAACCGCTCGGCGATCGGGTCGTCGGCATCCTGTACGACGGCCACCCGCCGCGCAAGGGACAGCTGGGCTTGAACCTCGCATTGCCGTAGGTGCCTTTCCCCTCCACCGTTGGTCACGGAGAGCTGAATACAAATCGAAAGGAAGAGACGATGGCCGAGGACCTGGTAATGATGACCACCCGCCTCGACCGCCACGGGGAACGGTTCACGAAGGAAGCGCTCGACCAAATCGTCCGGCAAATCGATCAGCGTCCCGGTCGCTGGACGATCGAGCACGACGCCACCCTCCTACCCTACGGCAAGACGGTGGCCGCGCGGGTCGTTCCTACCGACGACGGGGAAGACGAGCTCCTGGCTACGCGGAAGATCCTTCGTGTTGTGCAAGGCGATGGTTTCGCGTTGTCTTCTCCTGTGATGCCGAGCGCGCGATGGCGACGGCAGGAGATCCCCGACGGGTCGCGCGGCGGTGCCCCCCAGGGTTTGGCAGAAACGGTGCCCTCGACGTGAGCGGCGTCCCGTTACTGGATGGGAACGTGGCCGACCGGTGACCAGCCGGATCCGATCCACCACCTCGGGTTCACGCGCGCGAGGACTTGTGTGGGGCGGTCGGACTTCTGCCTCTTTTCACCCACTTCGGGTCTCTCCGGATCTACCACCACGCGGTCGCGTCCTGTTTCCTACTCGTCCGCATCTCGACGTCATGAGGTGCCTCTCGGTGACAGCGTGACGGCTGTGACGGGCACATACACTTAAGGCCACATCGAGTTCACATGGGGTTGATTAGGGCTGTCACGGCTGTCACGGCTGTCACGGCTGTCACCCGCGCCCGCAGACCGGGTGGTGTTCCGCCGACCTGTCGTTCTATGCCGAGCGCTGGGTGTTGGACCGACTGGCATCGACGACTCCAGCGGTGACGGGAGCATGCGCACCCTCCGCGATGCCCTGGACGTCGCCGACCCATCGTGCTCGGACGTCCACGCAGCCTCCTCCCCGTGCGTAGCTCGGTCTCGCACGAGGCAGACGCCTTGACTCGTTATCGGGCGGGTCGCCGTTGGGGGCTCCCGCCCTGCTCGTCGTTAGGAATTTGAGGACCCGCGCACAGCAGGCGATCGCCACGCTGGTACGTTCTGGGTCGTCTCCCCGGAGGGTGACCTGTCGCCTCCGATCGCCCGGAGGGCTCGGCACCCCAGCGTCAGCACGTCCCCTTGCGAATCGGCCGGCTCACTATCGTGATACGAACCCAGCCGCCGGCGTCCTGGGCATCGACCCGGGGCGGCCATTTCTGTGCAAGGAGCGGTCGTCGTCCGACGTTCGTACGGGACGATCCCGACCCGGGTCAACGCCCGGGACGCCCCACCCCTTCGGCAGGCGTCGGGCTCTGGAGTCCTTGGAGGCGTACCGAGGATCGTCAAGACGTTACAGAAGCGACGAAAGAGGATCGTTCTCGGGCTTACTTCCGTTTCAAGTCCTCGATTCAAGTGGTCTGGGGGGTCGGGGCAGATCAATTCTGACCCGACCATGTCAAGGTACCCGATCCGTCGGGTTAGGTCAAATGCACCGAGCTCGGAACCTGAGGTCTGTGGAGACGTTGTCCGAGTTCATCGGTCCCGTGCCCGCGCCGGTCGCGATCGTGTCGGTCGCCACCTCTGGCCGTCGCGTGAAGACATGACCCCGGCGCGCGGGGTCGGCTCCCTCTCACCCTCGGCGTCCGGGGCATCGACGGGGCGCAGTCGTTCTTGACCGGGCGAGCACACCTCGGACGGACGCGGCTTCGCCAACCATCGCGGGCCCCCGTCCCCCGCGTTGCGACCTCGCCGATGAGCGCGCCGCCTGCCCGTGTGGTTGCCGCCCGGGCTGCGACCGCCCCAGGGCAACGCGCGGGTATCTGGAGCCGGGGAATTGTGTGAGCCCCCCTCGCAGAGGAAAGTAGGACCGAAACAAGGGGATGGGGTCGGGCTCGTGTTCGACTCCCGTCCCCCTCCCGAGCGATAGCTCCTGCAGCTCCGGGCACGACCGCCCAACCCCCAAAGCGGCCCGACCCCACCTTCCCGGGGCATCGCGCTGGGCGTTTCGTCGTCGCTCGTGCCCAACGACGGCCGAGAACGGGAGATCGTCCAGACGGAACGGGGGAAGGTCACACGCCCCCTGCGTCAAGAAGATCGGACTCCAGCTGGCCCCATCGCGCACTCGCCGTGGGGCGGGGGCGCCGACCGCTCCCCAGGGTACGAGCATGACCGTCTCCGTCCCGACGGGCGACCGCCCCCTGGCGCATCGTCGGGCGGATTGGGGACG
>JAXDJL010000194.1:0-4196 GCA_034665685.1 Actinomycetota bacterium
CCGGCCATGTGCTCCGCGTCCTCGGGACTTCGAGCCGCGAGGATCGCAGTCTTGCGAAGTTGATGGAGGTACTTGAACATGCGGTCTTCGAGTCTCCGGACCTCTTTCGCAAGGTCCTTGTCTGCGAAGAACACCGCGGCGTAAGCGAGATCGACCATGAGCTCCGAGGAGTCTTTGATCTCGGCGAGGAACCCCTTGACGGTCCTGGGGCCTTCTTCCTTATCCACTTCTTGCTCCCTTCAGGCTGATTAGGCTACTCCGAAGACGATCAATGCACCCACTAAACAGATGACGCCCAAGAGGTCCATCCCACTGGTAACCAGCGGGATGGTGTGGTTGTCGGGATCGAACCCGAAGCGGTACGTGACGATGGCCGCGTAGTAGCCGATGAAGGCCGCGACGAACATCGCGAGGATCCCTCCGAGCATCGTTGCGCCGAGGAACTTCAGCACCCCGGGATAGGCCTGGCCGGTGACCTGCGCAACGATCAGAGTGGTCACCGCGGTCAGGGAGTAGATGAAGATCCCTAGGACCAAGACGATCGTTCCGTCCATCAGCGCGACGGGGTCGGGGCGCGCCGTCGGAGACGCTGCGCCGAGGTGGAGTTTCGTTCCGAGCCGAGCCGCAAGGATCGATCCCAAGGCTCCGGTGTTCTCGAGGAATCCGGGAAGGAAGATGAGGAACGCCGGGAACGGAACGAATACCTCGCTGATGCGCGGCTCCACAACGGTGCCGGCCAAGATGTCGAGCAGGATGGCGACGCAGAGGATCGGGAAGCTTTCCCGGGCGATGCGCCGCGCGATGGGGAGGACGGTCGTCCACGCGCGCACCATGGCCACTACGCCGGCGACGATGCAGAGGACGCCGAGGATCGGTGTCACGTAATGGATTTCGACGAGGAACGAGGCGAGGAAGAGGAGCGGAAGAGTCACGACGTCTCCCACCACCGTGACGAGAACGGCCCCCACCGAATCCAGGTCCCACCCCCTGCGGAAGGATTGGATCGCCAGGATCACCGTGAACGCCAGGACGATCGCCGAGGACAAGATCCCCCCGATCAGCGCGATGACGACGAAGTCGAGCGTCGAGACGGTGTGGATACCCAGCAACCCCGCGATGGCCCGCGCCAGGATCCCCATGGTCACGGACGTTCCGATCGTAAGAAGAGTCGTCGCGTAGACGTTCTGGAAGAGGATCCCGTTCCGGTCGCGGGAGATCTCGAAGAGCCCGGTGTGAACCGAGGTCCCCAGCCGTGCGGAGAGGGCGCCGAAGATGTTCCCCCTCATCCCGATGGAGACGGGGATCAGGACGAACAGCCCCTGGACCGTGGTGAGCCTCGAGTCGAAGCTGGCCAGCACCAGCCCCGACACGAGCGAGGTGATGGCGGAGATGAAATTCGCTATGAAGCCCTGGCGGATCGTGGCCCGCTCCGACGCCCAATAGTCGGCTACCTGCCGGGCGGGGTCGGCCACGAGACGGGCCGTTCCCCGGACCGCCCGGGCGGGGGGGCCCAGGAGGGTACGCGCCACATATCCGACCAATCGGACGGGCAGCGAGAGCAGGCCTCCAGATGTTGCGGTCTTGTGAATTTTCATCCTTTTTTGGGAACCCCAACCCGTTCTCAAGCGTTCTAACGAATACATAGTGACGTGTTGCCGGCCGCTCAGGTGGAGCGGGGGGGAACGGCGGAGCGTAAGAAGGAGGATGCTCCGATGAGTAAAGAGTCTGCGATACGAGGTCAGAAAGCCCTGGCCCTACCGCGGGCGTCCAAGCAGGCCGCCAGAGGTCGGGTCTGCGCCCAAGCGGGCTGCGAGACGAGACTTTCTACCTATAACCGGCGGGAACGTTGTTGGGCACATGCCGAGATGAAGGTGCCCCGCCTGCGTGGACGCAAGCCGGCTGCTGGCTCCGCCTAGCAGCTCGGCCGCAGCAAGAACATCTATCGAGCCGCCCCGCCCGCGGCTAAGTCGCGGAGCGGTTGAGCGGCCGATATATCCTCGGGCGACGACCCATCAACCCTTTCGGAGGCTTTGGATGCGCACCCGGCTCGCCGCCCTGATCGCCCTCGTGCTCGCCCTTTCCGCCGTCATCCCGGTGGCGTTCGCACCGGTCCACGCCGCGACCCACGTGATGGCTCAGGACGACACCGGCTCCGAAGGCGATTCCGCAGGAGACGGCTCGGGCGATCCCGCCGCGAAGAAGGGGGCCGCAAAGGACGAACCCGCGGAGGCGTCCACTCCTGCAGGACCGCCGTGGACCTATCAGATGGCTCGCTTGGGGCTGGGGCTGTTGCTCCTCATCGCGGTGGGGATCTTCCTCGCGTACCGGAAGCTCGTGATGGGCCGGCAGCGCGCCTAGCGCAGCCCGCACCAGAGACTCGACGTGACGAAACTCATCGAACCGGCCGTCGCGGCCGCGGTGGCTCGCCGGGTCGCCGGCTCCGCCGAAGCTGCGCACCCCGAACGCCTCGACCGTTTGAGAGCGGACCTCGAGCGCGCAGTCCCTCGCTCCGAGGAGCTGGTCGCGGAGGTCAGTGGGATCGCTTCCCCTCCGCCCGTCCGATGGGGGATCCTCGACCGAGCGGGCTGGGCCGAAGCGAACATCGCCGGAATGAGCTCGCTCATCGAGCCGCTCGTGGACAAGTTGGGCAAGCGACTCGACGCGCTGCCTCTCCCGATCCGGATCGCGCAAAGGACGGTCGTCTCCGTGGAGATCGGAGGCATTCTCGGTTACATATCCCGGCGGGTTCTGGGCCAGTACGACCTTCTGGTCCCCGAGAACCCGGACGGTTCCGTGTCGCGTCGGTTGCGTCGCATCACTGGTGACGCGTCCCTCTACTTCGTCGGCGCCAACATGGTCGAGACTCAGCAGAAGCTCCGCTTCGTCCCCGAGGACTTCGCTCTGTGGGTCGCGGTTCACGAAGTTACACACCGCTTCCAGTTCGCGGGCGTGCCGTGGTTGCGCGACCACTTCTTCGGTCTGGTGGGCTCTTACATGGAGACGCTGGAGATGGACGCGAAGCATCTGACGCAGCGGGTGGCGACGGCCGCCAAGAGGTTGCTCGCGAAGGACACGGCCCCCGAAGAGCGCAACGCGGTCTATCTGTTCGCGGACAACAGCCAACGACAGATCCTCGATCAATTGCAGGCGCTGATGGCCGTCGTCGAAGGTCACGGGAACTTCGTCATGGACACGGTCGGCGAGGCGGTCATCCCCTCGTTCAAGGGGATGCGAAGCATGTTCCAACGGCGGCGCGAGCAGACGAAGCTGATCCAGCGAGCCGTGAACCACATCATCGGTCTCGAGATGAAGCTGCGGCAGTACGAGCTTGGCCAGCAGTTCTGTGAGGCGGCAACGCAGCGGGGGGGCCGTGACGCTCTATCTCATCTGTGGGCCGACCCCTCCAACCTCCCGACCATGGCCGAATTGCGCGCGCCCGAGACCTGGCTGGCGCGCGTCGCGTAATCGCATGGCGATGGTGGAGGGCGGACCCGGGTTCAAGACCGCCGAGCGGGTCGCCGCCGTCATCCGGAAGCACGCGCTGCTCGCCGACGGCGACGCGGTCGTCGTGGCGCTCTCCGGCGGCGCGGACTCGACCGCTCTTCTTCACATCCTCGCTCGTCTCGAGATGGACCTCGACCTCCTCGTTGCCCACGTCGATCACGGCTTGTCGGAGACATCGTCTGAGGTTGCCGCGCGCGTTGCCCGCGAAGCCGCCGAAGCGGGGTTCGACGTTCACGTCGTGCGAGCTTCGGATCTCGCCGGACCGAACCTTCAGGAACGCGCCCGGGAGTTTCGGTACGCGTTCTTCGATTCGCTCGCGGAGCAGGAAGGGGCGAGCGCGATCGCCACGGGGCACACGTTGGACGACCGCGTGGAAACTACCCTCGCTCGTTTGGTGCACGGTTCCGGAAGCGACGGTCTTGCCGGCATCCGCCCTCGAGCGGGCCGCCGGATCCATCCGCTGTTGCCTCTTCGTCGCTCAGAAACGCGCGCCTATTGCAAGGAGGTGGGGGCGACGTTCTTCGATGACCCCGCCAACGAAGACCCCCGTTACGAGCGGACCGTCGTGAGAACGAAGCTGGTGCCCGTCATAGAGGCCAAGTGGGGGGACGGAGGGATCCGAGCGGTCGGGTCGTCTATCGATCGCATCACCGAGGATGCCGATGCGCTGACCGCTCAGGCGGCCACGCTCT
>JAXDJL010000195.1:0-4425 GCA_034665685.1 Actinomycetota bacterium
TCGATCGATTGTCTCCAGCGACACGGGGTGCCCGACGAGAAGATCGCGGTCGCCTGGGTTCCGGGCGCGTTCGAGATCCCCGTCACCGCGAACCGCTTCGCCTTGTCCCGCGAGTTCGACGCGGTCATCTGTCTCGGGGTCGTCATCAGAGGAGAGACGGCTCACTTCGAGTACGTCGCAGGCCATGCATCGAACGCGATCGGGCAAATCTCCGTTGACTCCGGCATCCCGGTCGCCAACGGAGTCCTGACCACAGAGAACGTGGAGCAGGCGAACGATCGCGCGGGCGGCAAGATGGGCAACAAAGGCTTCGAGGCCGCTCTCGCCGCGATCGAGATGGTGAACCTATTGGCCTCTCTTCCCAAGCCGGTGGAGGGCATCTAAAGGCGGGGCCACGGGCCTTCCGTTAACTGGGACCCGGGGGCATCTCTGTGCTACCTTTTGTCCGGTAAGAAGACGGGGGTGGTCTCTGCAGGGAATTGCCTGCCATCCTCCGCCGGTACGAAAGGAAGTGGAGTAGTGGCTGACGGTACGGTCAAGTGGTTCAGCAACGAGAAGGGCTACGGATTCATCTCGCAGTCCGATGGTGAGGATGTCTTCGTGCACTTCTCGGCCATCCAGACCGAGGGTTACAAGTCTCTCGAAGAGGGACAGGCAGTCGAGTTCGATGTAACGGACGGACCGAAGGGCAAGCAGGCGTCTAACGTTCGCGCCGTTTAACTAACCTTCGAAACCTAGAACGGCCCCCGATCTCTCGGGGGCCGTTTTCTTTTCCGCACTTTTGTAACCAGAGCCCGCAGAAACACCTGTGCCTGTCACAAGAGTGGGGGCCTACCTCGGCTCTCTCACATCGGCTCGCGCCGGCTCGCAGATGACTTTTCTTCCTTCCGGTGAGGTGAAAGATTCGCCTCGGATGACGGTGTACATGCCCCCCCGCTCACCCCTCGTATCGAGGTACGAGAGGCCGCGCTGGGTGGTGCGTTGCTTGTTAAGCAGCCTGTCCCGACCCGGGCGCCTCTTCTTCAAGAGCAATGTCCGACCGCCGACGCAATCCTCGTCCGGCGGCTCACAGGGGCCCTTCGGAGCGAATATCTGAGTTGTCACATAGTTCCTGTCCCGATAGGCGTCGAGGTGCGTCGGAGCGCGACGTTTTCCGAGGGCCGCCACATCGATGTGGCCGGCGGCTTGGTCGGGCGATCCCCAGTCGAAGTCATCCGGCGAGGCCCTACAGCCGATCCGTCTCCTATCCTGCTCGCCGAGCCGGAGCAGATAGAGCGGAGCAACGGGGAACCTGGAGCTGGTACTGGCGTACAAGAGACCGAGCCCGTCGGACGTCCAGGCCGGGCTGCTCTCGCTGTCTTTGTTCTCCGTCACTTGGCGAAGACCAGATCCGTCCGGTCGCACCGTGAATATCTCGGTGTCGTGCCAGTTGGGCTTGCTGCCCCTGAAGGCGATGCGACGGCCGCTCGGGCTCCACGCTGGATCGGCTGCGAAAAGCCCATCGACGATGAGACTTTGCTCGCTTCCATCCGAGTTCATCACGTAGAGACGCGGGCCGTAGAGGTTCGAATCAAGGTCCTTGACGAACGCGATCTGAGCGCCATCGGGAGACCAAGCGGGCTGCGCATCGTAGTTGGAAGGGTCGTTCGAGAGGTTGCGCGGCGTCCCGGTGGTGGTGGGCTCGATCGCATAGATCTCGCCGGGGGTGGAGTGACCGGATCCCGTCGCGTATGCAAGCTCGTTTCCGTCCGGAGACCAGTCCGGTGACCGTCCCTCGGTCACGAAGGTCGATTCCTTCGAGGCAGCGTCCCACACGTAAAGACGGGGGGTGTCATCGACCCCCCACTCGGTGGGATACCAGTACGCGATGGAGTCCGCATCCGGGGACCACGCCGGATCCATCCCATGGAAGAGCGCCCGGAGGCCCGAACCGTCGGGGTTCATGAGCATCACACGCTGGGTCCCCGAGTAGTGGCTCTTAGTGGCAAGGATCTTGCCGGCGAGCGGGCTATCGCCCGCCGCGGTCGCGGATGCCAAGGGAGCCGCAACCCCCAGGGCGGACGCGAGGACTGTTACGAGGGCGGTGCGTAGAGATCGGTTCGAAGTCATGGTTCGAGCCTAGAAGGCCCGCCCCCCTAGCTGAATCGAGCTGTACTCATCCAGGTGTGGAAACTTGCACACGACTAGGGCTGTCACGGTCACACCGAAATAATCCTGTTGCGCTCCTTAGAACGCGGGTAGGCAGGATTATTTCGGGTGATCAGGCGTTTTCGGGCCGAGCTCCGGGTTGCGGCGGCGGCGCGAGGCGCGAGGCGTAGGCCATCTGGAGTTGGGCGAGCGTCTGCCTCAGCGGTGCCTCGGCGTCCTGGAGCTGATGCCCGACCTCTTTGAGGATCCCGGACAGGGCGTCGATGGCGAGCTGGGCGTCCGCGGCGGCACCGAAATCGAGCTTCGTGGCCGCGATGTTGGCGAGGCTGACGGCGGTGTTCACGACCCACTCGATGCTCGGCGTCTGAGCGATCTCCTGGGCCATCTGACGGGCCTCGGCCTCCTGCTCGGGCGTCCACACCTCTCCGCCGGGGCCGGCCGACTGAAGCGACTCGTCGGCCTGGGGGGCCGGGCCGGGTACCTCGGGAGGGCTCGGGTCGGCGGGCGGGGGAGCCGTCGTTACCTGGGCAGGAGGTGGCTCCTCGGTCTTCGCCGGCGGCGGGGTAGAGGCCGCCGCGCCCCCCGCGGAAACCCGCTTGTCCACGACGCGCGGACGGGGCCTCTCTTGTTCCCGATCGTCTTCCATGTTCGAACCTCCTGGTGGGCCCCTATAATCGGTTGTGAAATAGCTAGCCAAGAAGGGGCGCTGCATTGCCCCTCACCTTCCGGCCGACAGGATAAGGCCGTGGGGGTTAGGAGTCTCCGCAAGGGGACGAGCCGGCATCCGTGCCGCGCGCGTCTCGTCGCCGGTGGCGTCCATTCTTGGCGTCATCGGCTTTTTCGCGTCTTACAGGTCGTCGGAAGGAGAGACGGATCGCAACGGAACTAAGAGTGAACGACCGCATCCGGGTCCCGAAGGTGCGCTTGGTCGATGCAGATGGATCCGCGGTAGGGATCGTCGACACCGAGGCAGCGCTGGCCCGAGCGGTTGAGCAGGACCTTGACCTGGTCGAGGTAGCACCCCAGGCGGACCCGCCGGTTTGCAAGATCATGGATTACGGCAAGTTCAAGTACGAGCAGGACGTTCGCCAGAAGGAAGCTCGCAAGAAGCAGTCGCTCATCGTCGTCAAAGAGATGAAGATGCGGCCCAAGATCGACCCCCACGACTACGAGACGAAGAAGGGGCACGTCGTTCGCTTCTTGCGGCAGGGGGCCAAGGTCAAGGTCACGATCATGTTCCGCGGTAGAGAGATGGCGCACCAGGACCTCGGTCGCAAGCTGTTGGACCGGCTCTCGAACGATCTCGAAGAGATCGCACGCATCGACGCTTACCCCAAGGTCGACGGACGGAACATGACGATGGTTCTGGGGCCTTACAAGGAAGCGATAACGCAGAAGCAACCATCGGGCACGCCGAGGCAGAAGAGGCTGGAAGAACGGCAGCCTCAGACGGAGACGGCTCCGGCCGCCAAGCCTGCTGCCAAGCCGACTGAGAAGCCGGTTGAGAAGCCGGCGGCGAAGAAGCCCCCGAAGGTGACGAGAGCCGAAGGAGGTTAGAGATGCCGAAGATGAAGTCCCACAAGGGAGCGAAGTCTCGTTTCAAGGTGACGCCGACCGGCAAGATCCGGCGTCGCCGGGCGAACATGAACCACTTCCTTGGGAAGAAGAGCAGTTCACGTAAGCGTCGCCTGAACAGGACGGACGCCGTCGTATCGGAAGCCGATACGAAGCGCATCCGGAAGATGCTCGGTAAGTAGAGCTCACCCACCGGGTAGCAGCTCCGATGCAGAAAGAGAGGGAATGAGATGCCACGCGTAAAGCGGAGCGTCCCGTCGAGAAAGCGGCGTCGCGCAGTACTCAAACAGGCCAAGGGTTACTACTCGGCACGCGGGAAGCACTTCAGGGCCGCGCGCGAGCAGGTCCTGCACTCTGGGCATTACGCCTTCAGAGATCGCCGGGCGCGCAAGGGTGACTTCAGGCGGCTTTGGATAACTCGCATCAATGCGGCGGCGCGTTTGAACGGCCTGTCGTACAGCAAGCTGATCGCCGGCCTTCGCCTGGCCGAGGTCGAGGTGGACCGGAAGATCCTCGCCGAGCTCGCGGTCAACGAGCCCGAAGCCTTTGCAGCTCTTGCCGAGGTGGCGAAGAAGTCTCTCGAGACCGCCGCCTGACGAACGGCCCCCTATCGAGTCTGCAGAACCCGCGCGTCCAGGCGGCTCGCAAGCTGCTGAGGCGCGCCAATCGGGACGAAGCTTTCTTGGCGGAAGGGCGGATAGT